>JABTTV010000001.1:4500000-4742491 GCA_015075725.1 Anaerolineales bacterium
GGTCCCTGCAGATCCTGGAGGATGCCGACCGGGATGTTCAACCGCTTCGACACTCTGCGGATTCGGTTTACCCGCTCGCGGTGCTGTTCGTGCGTGCCGTGCGAGAAATTCAAACGGGCAACATTCATCCCCGCCCTCATCAAGGATTCCAAAACATCCTCCGTGTCCGACGCGGGACCTATGGTTGCAACGATCTTTACATTACGCATTGTATTTCTTCCTGGTTTATCGAATCTGATTTGACGAATGACCCGCTCCAGGCGGTTTCTCGGTCCAAAACGCCCCGATGATAGGGAATAACGCGTGAAATGTCAAGCGGGTCGAATTATTATCAGGTTAACAAAAAAACGGACGCGGAGTTACGCCATCTCCGCGTCCAATTCACTCAGTTATTACAGGTAATGCAAATCCCGCGCCTGTTTCTTCAATTCGTCATGGAACTGCGGATGCGCAATTTCGATCAATGCCTGCGCGCGCTGGCGAATGGTCTTTCCATAAAGGTCGGCGATACCGAATTCTGTTACGATGAAACGCACATGATTGCGGCTCGTCACCACCCCTGCGCCGGGTTTGAGCATGGCAGTGATTTTGCTGATCGCAGCGCCATCCTTCATGATCGCTGTGCTGGGAAGGGCAATGATGGGAACGCCGCCCTTCGAACGTGATGCGCCGTAGATGAAATCCAACTGTCCGCCGACCCCGCTGTAAAGTTTGGGTCCAATGCTGTCTGCGCAGACCTGCCCGGTAAGATCCACTTCGATGGCGGAGTTGACCGCCACCATTCTTTCGTTCTGGGCAATAACGAATGGATCGTTGACGTACTCGGTGCGATGCAATTCGATCAAGGGGTTGTCGTCGACCCAATTATAGAGGCGTTTGGTCCCGAGGATGAAACCCGCTATGATCTTGCCGGGATGAAGGCTCTTGCGCGCGTTCGTCAGGACACCCGCATTAACGAGGTCGATCACGCCATCGGAGAAAAGCTCGGTATGGATACCGAGGTCTTTTTTATCAAAAAGATATTTCAAGACCGCGTCGGGGATGTTTCCGATCCCCAATTGCATCGTGGCGCCGTCAGGGATCAAACCCGATATATGACCGGCGATCTTCTGTACGGTCTCCGCGCCGTCCTCCTCGGCCATCGCCAATTCCGGGATGTCATAGCTGACCTGCACTATGTGGGTCAAACGGCTGACATGGATGAAGGAATCGCCAAGCGTGCGCGGCATTTTATCGTTTACCTCGGCGATGATGATCTTGGCAGATTCAGCCGCCGACTTCGTTAACCCGACCTCGACCCCCAAACTGCAAAAACCGTGTTCGTCCGGTGTCGACACATGGACGACCGCAACATCCACCGGCAAAATCCCACGCTTGAATAACAATGGAAATTCCGAAAGAAGCACGGGGGTGAAGTCTGCGCGTCCCTCCTGCACAGCATTGCGGATGTTGGCGCTGATGAACATGGAATTTACCCGCAGGTGCCCTTCCATCTCCGGGCTGACGTAATCTGTCGCGCCGACGGTTAATGCCTGGCAAATCTCCACGTCTTTCAGGTTGGGGGCATATTCCACCAACGCAGCGAGCAGTTTTTGAGGGACGGATACATTCCCGGTCAGGAAAACCCTGTCCCCGGATTTGATCGTCTTGACAGCCTCTTGAGCGGTTGTCGCTCTCGATTGATAATTGGATGGGGTGCTCATTTTGAAGCCTCCCGCCCTTTCAAACTTAGCAGATTGACCAGATTTCCCTGATGAGTGTTGATCGCCACCTTTATGGATGAATCCGCCTCCATTGCGGCATCGATCCCGCTGTTGGCGATCTGAGTGATAAAGGGAATCGCCGAGTTCACCAAAACATGGCTTGCCGTCCGCGCCACCAGGCTTGAGATGTTCGGCACACAGTAATGCACCATATTCTCATCGATGAAGACCGGGTTATCGTGCATCGTCGGGCGTGACGTTTCTACACATCCACCCTGATCGATGCTGACATCGATGATGACAGACCGCGGTTTCATCGAACGAACCACATCCCGCGTCACCACGATCGGGGCACGTTGTCCGGTGATCAGAACCGCTCCGATCAAAACATCGGCATAGGCAGCCACGCGTTCGATATTGCGGGCTGTGGAAAGCATGGTCACCACACCGGGTAACTTTTCGGTCAGATTCTCCAGAGCGCTCATCTTCCTGTCGAGTACGGTCACATGCGCGCCTGCGCCCATCATCGCTCGCGCAGCCGATGACCCCACCCCCCCGGCTCCGATAATCACTACTTCCGCAGGCGGGACACCCGGCACACCGCTCAGCAAAATCCCCTTCCCGCCGCGATTGGTTTGAAGAAAACGTGCGGCAATCGGGGCAACCATCGCGCCGCAGATTAGGCTGAACGGACGGAGGACCACATGACGCCCGGCCGGGTCCGTGATCTGTTCATAGGCGAGGGCAGTGATCTTTTTCTCAATCAACAGGTCGATCTGATCCTGTGAACTGGATGCAAGATGCAGGAACCCGGCCAGCGTGGCTCCCTCTTTCATCCATTCGATCTCCTGTTTCAGTGGACGCGAGATCTTCAACAGAAGATCGGCGCGGCCGAAGACTTCCTGCGGCGAATAGGCGATTCGCGCCCCAAACTTTTCGTACTCTTCATCCTTGAATCCCGCGCTCAATCCCGCCTCATGCTCGACGAAGATCTGATGCCCCAACCTGGAGAGAATCTCCACTCCGGCCGGAGACAGACCAACCCGGTATTCAAAGGGGCGGCTTTCTTTTGGAATCCCAATATACATGCTTCCTCCGTTGAAAAGACCCTAAAGGTCTCAATGCCCTTAGGGTCTCGAATTTCTATTTCATATTGAGCGTTTCCCGAATTGCGGGCAACGCCCATTCGATCGTTTCCCTGTCGATGACCAAAGGCGGCGCGAAACGGATGACGTTATCGTGCGTCTCCTTTGCGAGGATGCCTCTTGCCTTCATTGCCTCGCAGAATCGACGCGCGCCGCCTGCCTCGGGTTTGAGTTCCACGCCGATGAGCAAACCCTTCCCTCGAACCTCTTTCACATGCGGACTTGGGATTTCGCTCAATTGCTCCACAAAGTAGGTCCCCAGCTCCATTGCGCGTTCCGCCAATTTTTCATCACGCATAACTTTTAATGCCGCGCGCGCCACCGCCGCCGCCAGCGGATTTCCGCCGAAGGTCGAGCCGTGCTCGCCGGGAGTGAACAAGCCAAGGATTGGCTTATCCGCAAGTACAGCGGAAACGGGATAGAAACCACCCGCCAGCGCTTTCCCGATGATGACGATATCCGGGCGGACCTCTTCATGATCGGAGGCAAAAAGTTTTCCTGTTCGGCATAAGCCGGTTTGGATTTCATCCGCCACGAGCAGCACGTTGTTCTTCCTGCAGATTTCGGCGACCTTTTTTAAATATCCATCCGGGGGAATAATAACGCCCGCTTCGCCCTGAATCGGCTCGAGCATAACCGCTGCCGTATTGGGAGTGATCGCTTTCTCGATCTCGCCCGCGTTCCCATATTCCACCACTACAAATCCCGGCGTGAATGGACCAAAATCATCGCGGTAAAGCGGCTCGGTGGAAAATGAAATAATGGTTACGGTGCGCCCATGGAAGTTATTCCCAGCCACGATGATCTCCGCTTGATGGCGCGGAATCTTCTTGACCTGGTATCCCCACTTGCGCGCAAGTTTGACGGCCGTCTCGACCGCCTCCGCGCCGGAATTCATCGGCAATGACATTTCATACCCCGTCATTTCCGAAAGTTCCTTGTACAGCATCGGCAGTTGATCGTTGCGGAATGCGCGCGAAGTCAGTGTGACTTTTTTCGCCTGTTCCAATAATGCCTGTAATATTTCCGGATGGACGTGTCCCTGGTTGACCGCCGAATACGCGGATAGACAATCGAGATATTTTTTACCGTCCACATCGTAGACCCAGACCCCTTCCGCCCTCTCAATGACCACATCCAACGGATGGTAGTTGTGCGCGCCGTACTGTTCTTCGATTTCGATAAAATCCCGGGTTTTCATTGAACAGATATCCTCTTAAATAATTGATTTTGGTGTCAGACAATCGAATCTCTTATTTCGAGCATCGCCCTTCTTCACGCCACGCCAAACAGCCTAGCAAGGATCGCCTTCTGCGCATGCAGCCTGTTATGCGCCTGCTGGAAGATCGCAGAATGAGGGCCGTCTGCGACATCGTCGGTCAATTCCTGGTTGCGATGCGCAGGCAGGCAGTGCATTACGATCACATCCCTGTCCGCTTCGCTCACCAATTTTGCGTTGACCTGATACGGCGGGAAGATCTTCTCACGGATCGCGGTCTCTTCTTCCTGGCCCATGCTTGTCCAGGTATCGGTGTAAATGACATTCGCCTTCCTGACCGCTTCATGGGGATCGCGCACGAACACCAGTTTGCTGCCGGTTTTGCGGGCAATGGCTTGCGCGATCTCGACCGCCCCCGGGTTCACGTCATACCCTTCCGGCGTCCCCACAGTCATGTTCCAGCCAAGTTGGGCTGAAACGTGCATGAGCGAAACCGTGACGTTGTTACCATCGCCCACATAACTGATATTCAGACCTTTCGATTTCTTGCCGAATTTTTCGATGATGGTCAACGCATCCGCCATCCCCTGGCAGGGATGATTGTAATCGCTTAGACCGTTGATCACGGGAACATCCGCCCATTGCGCAAGTTCCACGACATGGGCATGGTCGAAGGTGCGCGCCATCAACGCCTGAACATAGCCGGATAACACCCGCGCCACATCCGCGATCGACTCGCGTTTGCCGAGCCCGATCTCGCTTGGAGAGAGGTAAAGCGCATCGCCGCCGCAATGCCGCATGGCCATATCGAACGATACGCGGGTACGCAGGCTCGGTTTTTGGAAGATCATCCCAAGGACCTTGCCCTTGAAAAGCGGTTTATTCCCCTTCTTGAAATACTCCTTCTTCAGCTTGACCGCGAGGTCGAGAAAGTCCTGGATCTCATCCGATGAAAAATCAGAAATCGCAATAAAGTCCTTCATGTCATCTCCTTAAGCGGGAGTATAACGGTATTCGCCATTTTTGCCACGTCCCTTGCATCACGCGTTCGGCGTGACATATTACCCGCCCCGGACCTTCCTCCAATACCGCATCAAACCGTCCGCGCTCATCGCCACCGGATTCGATAGTGAGTACGCGCGCACGACCTCATCGTTGAGGTTTTTCTCCCGGCTCTCCTCCTCCATCCACAGGGTGAATTCCTCCCTTAATTCCTCGATGGAAGGATTACGAGCCATCACACGTTCCAGCCAGGTCTCCATCGCAGCCAGAGTCTGGTCCAATGAACTCAAATGCCACCCTACATCCTCATATAGACCGAAATGGGTGGGCGCGATCCTTGAGAATTTCATGCCGCGCAATCGCGCCAAAGAGTCACGCCATTTGCCGAAGTGCAGTTCCGGCGGCGGCATGGGCGCGCGCAAATATTGAAAACCGGGGATTCGCACCCCGCCCACATCCCCGCTGAAACATATGTCCTCGAAGACATAGGCATAATGATGGTCGGCATGCCCGGGGGTTTGGACGGGTAGAAACCGCAAATTTCCGATGACGATCTCCTCCGCATCATTCGGGACCTTGAGCCTGCTCTCCGCCACAGGCAGGAACTCACCCCAGAGTTGATCCATCCTATCCCCGTAAATACGGGTTGCGCTGGCAATAAGTTTTTCGGGGTTAAGCATGTGCGGCGCACCGATGGGATGCACGAATATCTCCGCACCCTGGCGCGAGAGCCAGCCTGCCGCCCCGGCATGATCCAGATGTATGTGCGTGAGCAGGACGTGGGTCACGTTTCGGGAGGACAAGCCCGCATTCGCCAGACCAGCCTCGAGCGCAGAAAGAGTCGAACCGGGTCCCGATTCGATCAACACAACTGCGTCTCCATCCCGAATCAAATAAGATGCGATGGCCTGAGTCTTCCCCTGAAAGTTTAGATCGATTGTGCGTAGGTCGGCGTTTGCCATGTACGGGGTCCCTGGAGATTGAAATTTGTCGAGATTCCTGAAAGAGTTTCCGAAAGATTATCGCCGCAAGAAACAGAGACGACGGGCACGCGCCTTTCCCGCAAGGATGCCAGCAAATCCGCCGAGCCTGTCGGTCCCTCGAAGGACTTTGCGTCCAACAATACCACGATGGGGGAAAGATAGCGGCGAAGAACTTCATCGACTGCCTGGAACAAGTCTGGGCGGGTGGTGGGAGTGACAAGAATGACGCTCGAACCCTGGGGAAGGAGCGCGGCTTGTGTGGCGATAAGGCCTCCAAGCGATAGAACTCCATCGGCTTTTACGAACGCCAGCATTTCGAGAACTTTCGCCTCCTGGCGCACGCCCCGCTCCGCTGGAAGGATGTTCAACACCTGCCCTGCACTGGCGTAACCGACCGCGCGACCCTGCCGGATGAAATAATGCGCGAGCGATGCCGCGATGCTGACGGAGTATTCCAACGTGGAGGGAGGAAGTTCGATCTTTGGTCGTCTCATTAACAACATGGTCTGGAAAGGCGCTTCCATCTCTTCATGTTTTTTCTGGAAGTGAACAGCCCGTTGGGAATCAAGATATACCCACACTTCGGCCTGCGGGTCCTGCTCAAACTCTTTGACCATAAGACGCCGACGCCGCGCGCTCGTGGGCCAGTGGATGCGCTTCATCGCATCACCGGGAACGTATTCTCGAACGCCTGATGCGTGAGGGGTAATATCCGCCGACTTCCTGCGAATGACCGGTCCTCCCGTCAAAATCCCCTGCGGGGATGGGAAAGCCTGAATTTCGTGAATCATTGGAAGGACGATCAATGTCTCGCCGGCTTTGAATTGTTTTCCCGCCGTGAACAAGCCGAACGGATCCCCGGTCGAGACATGCGTTGGACCCAATTGAAAACTTCCGCGGCGGGTCAGCCAGGTGCGAGCCGTATAATTTCGCAGCTGTTTTGCCATTACCAGTGTGAAGAGGCGTGAACCTGAAGCGAACGGGATGGTCGTTCCATTAATCACTTCGATCCATGCGGCTGGAATTCGGCTGCGATTGGTCAGTTTGATATTTTCCTCGAGCACATCCCCCACGTTAGCCCGCAATTCGCGCGAACTTCGCTCCAGGTAGAGCCCTCTTGCCACCCAGAAGGTCCACAACCAGGCGAGAAAGGCGAGCAGGATGCTGCTATACAGGAATCGGGAATAGACCGGCGCGCCATTGACCAGCACGCCGATGATACCGACAAGAAACATCATAAGGACGAGAGTCCGCCCGGCTTTCATCGCTATTCTTTTTGAGCGGCTTCGTACGTACCCCCCGGCACGGGGGTGGCAAGGACGATTTCCTGCACGATCCGATCCGAACCGAGGTCGCGCAACCGGGCCGCAGCGCTGACGATGATGCGGTGAGCCAGAACCGGTACTGCCAGTGCCTTGATATCGTCAGGCAGGACATGATCCCGTCCATGAAGAGCCGCGCGTGCCTGGGCGGCGCGGGAAAGAAAAAGACTTCCGCGTGGGCTCGCGCCAAGATAGACATCCTGGCTCTGCCGGGTGCGTGTGCTCAATTCCACTATATATCGCTTGACCGCATTCGATACGTAAACCTGCCGGATGGCCTCGCTCATCCGGATCACATCCTCCCCCGTCGCGACTGATGTCAACGCCTCGAGCGGATGTTGAATTTTTTGATCCTCCATGATGCGGATCTCATCGTTTATGCTCGGATAACCCAGGCGCAACCTCAACAGGAAACGGTCTAACTGAGCCTCGGGAAGCGGAAACGTCCCTTCGTATTCGATCGGGTTTTGCGTGGCAAGCACGATAAACGGCTTGGGCATGGAGTGGGTTACGCCATCCACGGTAACCTGACGCTCCTCCATCGCCTCCAAAAGCGCCGCCTGGGTCTTGGGTGTGGCGCGGTTAATCTCATCTGCCAGGATGATCTGACCGATGATGGGACCCGGGCGGAATTCGAACTCGTTTTTCTGCTGGTTGTAAATGGAAACCCCGGTCACATCACTGGGGAGCATATCCGGCGTGAATTGGATTCGATTGAACACGCAATCCAATGACCGGGCAAGGCTGCGCGCCAACACGGTCTTTCCCACACCGGGGACATCCTCGATCAAAATGTGACCCTGGCATAACAACCCGATTACAACCAGCTCAAGCGACTGCCGCTTGCCGACGATCACTTTTTCCAGGCTGGAGACGATACGTTCTCCAAATTCTTTTACATCCGCCATTTGGTAGAAATCCTTTCAGGGAAGATGCGCGCATTCTAACATGCGGGATGGGATGGGGGCAATAAAACCATCCCATCCTCTGGTATGGATTAGGAGTTCCAATTAATCAGGCGCCGATGCGCCGAAGAAATCTCAACTTTAGAAAACAAGTAATGAATCAGCCTTCTCATCGGGTTTTTTCGTAAACCACAACCTCCTGTGTAAAATAAATCCGGGCGTAATTGGGATTCATTCGAAAGGAACGCCCAAGTTCCCCTTTGGCATTATTAGCTGTTAGAACGGCGTAGTCATACGGGAGATCATTATCCTGCGACCATTGTTCGACACAGTCCACGGATTTGCACCTCTGCAATTCCGAGAGAACGGAATAACGCTGGAAAAATCCATCCGCTAGCAACCATTCATACCCTTGGATGGTGGATTGACTGCGGCGGCCTGCGAGTGCGGGAAACCACTCCACGAACGGGTCGGTCTCAGGGCTTGGAACGCCTGTCAATGGCAGGAAGAGTGCATCAGAGGGTGTATTTACTTCCATCCATTTCATAGCCTCCCGTTCGCCCAGAGTAAGGCTGTTTCCAACCAGGCGAAATCCATACAGATTTGATTCAATAAACATATAGATCAGAATGCCCAATAAAACATTATTTATTTTTTTGTCTTTATAAATTTCCGTCACCACAGGCTTGCGTCTCAAGATTGATGCCAACCAAGGAATCGCCTGCGCGAATGCCAGCGCCAACATCATCGTCAAAGGGTAATTCGCCACGCTTGGAGCGCTGCGTGGTTCGACCAGATACGGCAGGATGGTCCAGAGCAGCAATACATGCCGCCGTGTCCAAATCGACCAACCGATGCCGATTATTCGCAAAACTGCCAAAACAGGAAAAATACCCCCGCCAATCAACAGATCCATCATGGCATTCCATATGGGTTTCCCGTTGTAGCCAGTGTGCAAAGCGGAAAGGAATGGAGCCAGCCCGTGATATGAAATCACCGTCAACCACCACACAGATGTAACACCCAGAGTGCCGACGCCTACCAATATCGCTCGCCGGAAAGACCTGACACTCCGTCCATAAAAAAACCACAGCAATAAACAGATGGCAGCAGTATGGAAGCCGGCTTCGGGATGGCTTAGAACAGCCAACGAGCAGTAAAGGATTGACAACGCG
The DNA here is from genome assembly GCA_015075725.1 of Anaerolineales bacterium. NCBI lineage: Bacteria > Bacillati > Chloroflexota > Anaerolineae > Anaerolineales > Anaerolineales bacterium. Next base: position 4,509,455 of record JABTTV010000001.1, read on the forward strand.
ATATTTTTTACAGTCCCTACCTTATATGTGCGTAGAACCAACAGGATCGAGAGCAATAAAAAGATCGAGCCAAAACTGCGAGTAAGCCCGCCGCCCATTACGAACCAGCCATATGCACCAGGCGTGAGCGCGTAAAATCCGCCAGCCAAAGCACCCAATGATCTCGATGCGAGAATCTCAGAAGCTAATAAATAAAAAACGAGTATTGTTACTGTATTGACAAACGGGGGCATCCAGCGAAGGATATCTACATCTGAAATGCCCAATGTGGCAGATAAAAAGTGGGCGAAATAAAAGCCGAATGGCGGATAAGCAAAGGGAATATTTAATTGGTTATACGACGTAAACCTGGGCAGAAGCCCCTGGCTTTCCTGTAAATCCTGGATCATACTCAGGAACATGCCCCCATCGTTGAGGGGAAAATCGGTCATAAGTCCAGGAATGAAACGGACAAAAGCCCCAAAGAACACAGAGATTCCAATTATCAAACCATTCCATTCAGCCTGAGTAAGTGTCTTCGATTCGTTCATAGAAAGAGTGGTAAAAGATCGGGATGAGGGTAGTAATCACCCATTAAGCGAAGCGGCTGTAAACAAAAAAGGAAGGGGAATTGGTGGTATTCATTTCATTGCCGGTATCGATAAAAAGCCCCGCCTATCAACACAGCGGGGCTTTCCTGGACTTTGCTATTACTTCTTTTTGGTGCTTTTCCTGGCTGCGTTGCCTGCTTTCACTCCTGCCGCCATTTCTTCAGCAGGAGCTTTGGAGCGCATTACCGCCCAGGCAAGCACACCCAAAAGCACGGCAGCTACGACCCAAACGGTATACAGCGCCGGTCCTTTGACGCCCTGATATTGGACGACAATGGGAGCGATGATCACTGCAACGAGATTGACCACTTTGATCATTGGATTCAGAGCCGGTCCGGCTGTATCCTTGAAGGGGTCTCCGACCGTATCTCCCACAACACCAGCCTTGTGACGCTCGGAACCCTTGCCTAGATTCTTCTTCGGGTCCTTGGGTTCATCTTCGATCAACTTCTTGGCATTATCCCAGGCGCCGCCGGAGTTGTTGAGGAAGACCGCAAGCAATTGACCGGAAACAATGATGCCAGCCAAAAAGCCGCCAAGGGCTTCCACGGTCAGGAGCAAGCCAACGACGATGGGTGTCACGATGCCGAGCAGAGCAAGCGAGACCAATTCCTTCTGAGCGGCGGTGGTCGAAATACTGACCGCCTGGGCGTAATCGGGCTTGACCTTGCCGGTCAACACGCCGAGTTTGAACTGACGGCGGACTTCCAACACGATCAGCGATGCCGCACGGGCAACCGCCTGAATGGCAAAGGATGAGAACAGCCAGGGCAGCGCTCCGCCGAGGAGCATACCCACAAACACCTGTGGAATATCAACACGGATACCGATGGTTTGGATCTGCTGTTCGACAGGAATACCGAAGCCGGCCTGCGCTCGGGACACATCCACGAGGAAGGAGCCGAAAAGTGAAACCGCCGCAATCACCGCCGAGCCAATGGCAACACCTTTTGTTATGGCTTTGGTTGTGTTGCCCACCGCATCGAGATCCGCCATGATCTGCTGCGCGCGTTTTGTGTCTTTATCCGTCTTGCCGGACCAGGACATTTCGCCGATACCGTTGGCATTATCTGCTATCGGGCCAAAGGAGTCCATCGCCACATTGTTGCCCGTCAGAGTCAACATACCGATGCCGGTCATGGCAACGCCATAAAGCACGAACGTCGCCCGATCCGCACCTTCGACGCCGGGGATGGATCCGAAGATAAAGATGGAAGCAATGATGGTCAATGCAATGACAATCACAGACCACACGGACGATTCGAATCCGACAGAGACGCCATTCAAGATCAAGGTCGCAGGACCCGTATCCGCTGATTTCTTGATGTCATTAACAGGCGCGGCATGCGTACCGGTGAAGTATTCGGTCAAACGATCAATGAGGATGGCCAGCAAAACGCCCACGCCAACCGCCGTCGGCAACCGCCACCAACCGCCCCATTGATTCATTTCAGCCGTATTCAAATAGGCGTAACCGGCGATGAAGAACAAAGCGGCTGAGATCACGGCAGAGGTCAGGAAACCGCTAAAGATCGCTTTCATTGCATCTTCGCTCTTGCCAGTCTCGCCGCCGCGCACGAAATATGTACCGATAATGGAAGACAGCACGCCGATACCACGGACCACGAGCGGGAATACGATCCACTCGAGTTGGCCGGTGATATGCCAGAGCGCCAAACCGAGGATCAAACCGGAAACAATCGTTACCTCATAGGATTCGAAGATGTCTGCCGCCATACCGGCGCAATCACCGACGTTATCGCCGACAAGGTCAGCCACAACAGCCGGATTGCGCGGATCATCCTCAGGGATGCCTGCTTCGACCTTGCCGACCAGGTCTGCGCCGACGTCGGCAGCCTTCGTAAAGATGCCGCCGCCCACGCGCATGAACAGCGCAAGAAGCGTACCGCCGAAACCGAAGCCAAGCAACGCATCCGGAGCGGCAATGCCGAGGATGATGAAGATGATGGTACCGCCCAACAAGCCAAGCCCATCTGTCAGCATGCCTGTGATGGTACCGGCTCGATATGCGATGCGGAGCGAATCACCGAAAGACTTCTTCGAAGCCGAAGCAACCCGGACGTTGGCTTCCACTGCCATGCGCATACCGATCTGACCGACCAACAGGGAGAAGCCCGCGCCCATGACAAATGCAAAAGCGCGTGCCACACCGATGATCAATTTAATCCGTTCTACAGATTGACCATGGAAACGCTCAAGTGCTTCGGGCGTTGGCGGTACGACGTATACTGAAAGGAACAGGGCGATGGTAAGAATGCCGATCAGTGGAAGGATGGATTTCAACTGCTTCTGCAAATACGCATCCGCGCCGGACTTGATCGCGCCCCAAACCTCCTGCATTTTTTCCGTTCCCTTATCCTCGTTGAGGATTTGAGAACGCAAAAAAACCGCGTATCCGAGCCCAAGCCATGCAACGGCAAAAACGGCCCAAATCGCGATCTGTTCAATGCTGGATAATCCCATTGTGAACATGAAAGGATACTCCTCCTACAGAGATTAAAAAATAAAGGCTTCCGCCTTTTAAGCAGGGGGATTTTACAGTCGGGAAGGGTTTATGTCAAGAAAATGAGAACCAGACTTATCTTTGCGCTAACAATTGGGCAGAATAAGTTGACACTCCCCATCAAACCTGATAACATTTGCCAAAATTGGTCGTAAAAAGGAGAACCTCATGCTCCAGGAAATTAATACCCGTCTCTTTACACTCACCCCTGCCGCGAGCGAAGCCGTCCGGAACATTCTGACGGATCGAAAACTCGAAGGATACGCCCTGCGCGTGTACGTAGCTGGGGGCGGTTGTTGCGGCGTAAATTTCGGCATGGCGCTGGATAACAACATCCGCGACGTCGACACAACATTTGAATCGGACGGCGTAAAGGTAGTGGTGGATGAAGTCTCCATCGATTACCTGCGCGACGCCACTGTCGATTTCATTAACGATCCCGTTCGCGGAGCGGGTTTTGCGGTGGATAGCCCTCATGCAAAAGGTCACAGCCATGGCGAGGGAGGCTGCGCCTGCGGTTCCGGCGGCGGGGACGGTGGCTGCGGCTGCGGCGGGTCGTGCGGTTGCAATAATTAATCGCATAAAGTAAATGAAAATGGACGGGTATGATACCCGTCCATTTTTTTATTTTTACGGACTTGAAAAAGAAACGACTCGTCCCATGCTATCGACCTCTCAAAAAAGAGATCAGGGTTCCAAAAGCCCCAATGAATCCGAGACCGATGATGAACAGACCCATCGGAATGCGATTTGATGTCTCGAAATTAGGAAGGAAAGTGGGGACAATAAGTTCCGGCGGAGGCGTGAAAGTAGGAAGGCGGGTCGGGGTGACCGGGTCGATGAACGCGGCGGCAAGGGTGGGGTCGATCGTCGGGGTGGAGAGCGGTGTCGGCGTGCTTGGCGCAGGAATCTCGGGAAGGCGTCCCGTCTTGATTATTGTCACATATGGACCATATACCCATGCCACGGATTCCGGCACGCCCGGGTAATAAACCTGTATCCAATTTCCATCCTCCGAGATGCCCAAGGCGGGAGCCTCCTGCCCGAGAAGGAGGACTCCGATGGAAGGGTACAAATAGGAACTTGGACCGGAATAGACATTGACGATTTCCAGGTCTTGATTGACACGGACGATCATGCCGGTGGCGGTACCGGTCACGGTCGGCACTGAACCGGTGGGTTGTTGGGCAAAAACGATGCCCTGCGCAGAGTCCGAAAACATGGATAATATCCCCGCAGAAAGAATTATCATAGCCAAGACCAGATGTTTCATCGAACCAGGCATGATGCGCTTACCTTCGAATAAACGAGAGCAAGAATCCGAGGACACCTAAAACAACAAACGCAATAATCATGGATGCCCAGGGGATGTCGATTTGGGATGTCTCAGGTTCAGAGATTTCGATCGCCGCCAATGTTGGCGCTGGCGTATATGTAGGCAGGCGTGTCGTCGTAGGATGGATGACAAATTGTGCCGCCAGGGTCGGATCGATCGTGGACGTGGCCGGCGGCACCGGTGTCGGAGGCGGTTCGACCACCTGAAGGTTGCCGGGAGGAGAAACTTGCACAAGGGGCGAATAGACCCATCCCTTACCCCCAGGCGCGGACGGGAATTCGATCTGAATCCAATCGCCTCCTGCAGAACGCCCCAGGGCTGGAGCCGTGGACCCTGTCAACAGGACGCCGACGACAGGATAGACCGTCGAGCTGGGACCCATCCGGACATTTATCTGCGGTTCTGTGGTAATGACCGTGATGAATAACCCGGTCGCAGGGGCGGGAGTCTCTGTCGGTTGCTGAGCCAGAACAAAATCGGGAGGAGAAGCGAGGGAAATCCCAAAGAGGAAAAGCGCCGCGAAAATTACCAGTAGGATGAATTGAAACCTGTTTTTTGTCATTTCGTAAAACTTCTTAAAGGAGAATCGCAAAGGCGATTATAATCGAGATATGGAGCGTAAAATCTATCACGGAAAGATCAAGCCGGTGGATATCGCCCAGGCGCTTTTGGCAGAGTTCAACCAGGGTAATATGCGCGCTCAAACATTGGGGCATAGCGATCGACTGGTGGTACAGGTGGGCACAAGACCAGATGCAATGTCCGGCGGACAGACCGCCATGACGGTCACCATTCAATCCATCGAAGATGAAGGGATCATGGTGGAGTTGGGACAACAAGCCTGGCTTGGAGTTGCAGCAAGCCTCGGGATGAGCGCTCTTGCCGCAATCAAGAATCCTTTCAGCTTGCTGGGGCGGCTAGATGATATCGCACAGGATATCGAGAACCTCCAGATCAGTGAACGGGTTTGGGCGGTAATTTCCAAGGCTGCGCGCGCGGCGGGCGCTTCAGCTGAACTTTCCGAAAATCTAAAACGCACGACTTGCGAATATTGTCACGTCGCCAATCCGGTCGGGGAACCGTCCTGCACTGCCTGTGGAGCCCCACTCGGTTTGGTGCAGCCCAATACCTGCCCCCAATGCGGCTTCGTGGTGAAGACAGGCGCAAAATCCTGCCCAAATTGCGGGAACTCGCTTCGATAAAGAAATAGATCAGATGAACTTACGAGAACTCGAATCCCGGCTCCAGAACCTGATCGAGGTTGACCTATTAAAGGTCCTCCCCGGCAGGGCTGTTGAAGACGTGATTATCCAGAAGCTGGCCGCCGCCATCCAAAAAAACAGCATTCATTCCAACGACGAGATCATCATCCCTGATGTGTACACCTTCGTCTTAAACCCTGAAAAAATCGGCGCATGGGATGACGCCAACCTCCTTACAGTCATTTTACATTCGATCACGACAGTCGCCCGGGAGGCGGGTTTTAAGTTTACAATATCCCCAACCGTCAGTGTGACAACCGATGAAAAAATTTCCCCCAATGATGTCGAAATTTTGACTTCGCACCGGATAGAAACTATGTCTGAAACGAACGCAACTCCACTGGATACCGGCAGCCTCGACGGAAACGCGGAAAAGATCCCCGAGAATTCCTTCCTGATCGTGGAGGGTGTAAAAATCTACCCGCTCAACCTTCCGGTTGTAAATATCGGCCGCAGGATGGATAACCAATTGGTCATCGACGATCCACGCGTTTCCCGCAATCACGCCCAACTGCGGGCAATCAAAGGCCGCTTTGTCGTCTTCGACCTGAATTCTACAGGCGGGACTTTTGTCAACGGGCAGCGCACCAGCCAGAGCGTTTTATATCCAGGGGATGTGATCTCCCTGGCAGGGGTGGCGTTGATTTTCGGTCAGGACAACCCGCCTCCCCAACCGGACTTAAAAGACACTGCTCCATTCAAAAACCGGGGGTCAGAAGAGAGACCAACTGCGGTTTTGAATAAAGATCATTCCACGGCAGATTTCAGAAAAAAATGAGCGGCGCCGTTGTCCTCGCAGTGAGACTCCTGGCGGCGGTCGCATTATACGGGTTTCTTGCTTGGGCGTTGATATTCCTCTTTCGTGAAATCCAGCGCCAAGCGGTCGCCCTGGCAGTCCGACGCGTTCCCGGTCTCAGCATCATGGTCGAGTCACCGGGCGGGAATGGGGTATTAAGGTATTTCAACCAGGCAGAAATTACGATTGGGCGCGACCCCGGCAGCGATATTCCATTGCCAGACGATACCGTCTCTGCGCGCCACGCGCACCTGGTGTACCACCATAATCAATGGTGGATAGAAGATCTCGCATCCACGAACGGGACGATGCTTAACAAATTACCGGTGACCATTCCGACAGTGATCACGTCCGGCGACGAGATCCAGTGCGGCAGCATTGGTTTGAGCATCAGCCTTTCTGAAAATGTGATCATCGAACCCACCCAGCGGCTGGACAAACAAACCCATTCACAATGAATCATAAGACGCAAGGGCGTCTGCTGCAATGGGCGGCGCTCTTTTTATTTCTGCAATCGATCATCCTGACGCTTTCCCCGGCGGTGCGTGAACGCAGTTGGGATGTTGATTATCGCTTCTCGCATTGGATCGGGTTTTCAGCCTGGGGAGTCTTAACCTACATTGCCCATCGCTCACTGATAAAGTCATTACCCGAGCGGGATACCTTCCTATTTCCTCTCGCTTCTCTTTTAAGTGGCTGGGGAATACTCACCATCTGGCGGCTGGATGAAGATTTTGGCTTGCGGCAAACCGCCTGGCTTGGACTCAGTACAGTCGTCTTCGTCGCCGCAGTATCGCGCCTGAAGAGTCTTTCTGTTCTAAGAAGATATAAGTATATCTTCCTGAGCGCAGGCTTGATCGTAACCGCATTAACCTTGCTCTTCGGCACCAACCCGCTCGGGTTTGGTCCGCGTCTTTGGTTGAGCCTGGGGGATGTTTATTTTCAACCATCAGAACCGCTCAAAATACTTCTTGTCATTTACCTGTCTGCGTATCTCGCGGAGCGCGTAAACATCCGCCTGACTTCCCTGCCTCTTCTTATTCCCACGGTCGTCGTTATCGGGCTTGCATTACTGCTCCTGATCGTCCAACGCGACCTTGGAACAGCGTCCATTTTCATCCTGATCTATACGGTTTTTCTCTTCATAGCATCCGGCAAGCGGAGAATGCTGCTCGCCACGGGCGCATTTCTTCTCGTTAGCTTATCGATAGGTTTTTACTTCGTGGATGTTATTCAGGTACGCGTGATGGGATGGCTGAACCCATGGAGCGACCCTACCGGAAATTCCTACCAGATCACCCAATCTCTCCTAGCAGTTGCGAACGGGGGTGTCTTGGGGCGAGGATTGGGAATCGGGAGTCCTTTATTGGTCCCGGTATCCATTTCCGATTTTATATTTTCAGCCATAGCGGAAGAGACGGGTCTGATCGGCAGCCTTGGAATTATCCTTCTCTTCTGGTTGCTGCTCACCCGCGGATTGACGATCGCCCTGCGTTCGCCTGATAATTTTCGAAGGTATCTTGCATCGGGCATCGCCTCATACCTTGGGATTCAAAGCATTCTCATCATTGGCGGGAACCTGCGCCTCCTGCCGTTGACCGGCGTTACACTTCCGTTCGTCTCCTATGGCGGATCCTCCCTTTTAACATCGTACATTGCATTGTATTTGCTGCTTGCGGCAAGTAACATCGAAGACGATGAGCCCGCATCCCTGAGAGATTCACGCCCAATCCCTTTTTTGGCAGGTTTGTTCGCATTTGGGTTTGCGGCATGCGCCATCACCGGTGCCTGGTGGTCCGTGATCCGCGGCGACGACCTGCTTGCCCGCACAGACAATGCCCGACGCGCCATAGCGGACCGCTATGTCTTGCGAGGCAAACTCGTTGACAGTAATAACAGGCCGATTAATGTCACCACAGGAAAAAGTGGTTCCTACATCAGGACCTATTACTATCCAGACTTGGCGCCTATAACTGGCTACACGCATCCTGTCTTTGGCCAGGCCGGGCTCGAAGCAAACCTCGATGGATACTTGCGGGGACTGCAGGGAAACCCCAAAAGCCTGATACTCTGGAACCAGCTGATCTATGGCACCCCTCCCCCCGGCTTGGATGTGCGGCTCAGCCTTGACTTAAATTTGCAAACGACAGCGGATGAACTTCTCGGAACTCATCCAGGCGCAGTCATCTTGATGAACGCAGAAACGGGCGAGATTCTTGTGCTGGCGTCTCATCCGACCTTCGATCCAAATCGATTGGATTCCGAAGGCGAGATGCTCACTCAAAACGAAAGCTCGCCTTTGCTCAACCGTGCGACACAAGGATTGTATCCGGCGGGCGATGTTTTCCTGCCCATCCTGGAGGCAAAATTCCCGGGGGAGATTCCATTCAATTCAAGATTGATCACACTATATGAAGAATCCGGCCTCTTCCGAACGCCATCGATCACTTTGCCGGTGGTAGATTACACGCTCCCGAATTCCGTCGAGGATTTGCGCGCAAGCCCGTTGCAAGTCTGCCTGGCAGCAGCGTCGATCAGCTATCAAGGTATTTTGCCCGCGCCGCGGATTGCTACAGCGGTCAACACACGCGAACAGGGATGGGTTGTCCTTCCGGCTTTGGGTGAGCCCCGGGTGTTGCTGCCGCCATCGGCTGCGAAGGAAGCGGCTTTTTCATTAATCGAGGAAGGCGGCGCCTTCTGGAGTCATACCGCGACAGGTAGCATCAGCAAAACCGCAGTGACATGGTTTTTAGCCGGAACTCCACCGGATTGGCAAGGCGCGCCCCTTGCAGTCGTTGTCGCCGTCGAGGAACACAATCCTGCTCTTGCGGAACGTATAGGCAAAAGCCTCTTGAACGCAGCTTTGGATCGTTGATCTGAAATAAAAAAAGCCGGGAAACACTCCCGGCTTTTTTTATTGAAAGAGACTAGGTACCGTCGTCCTGATCTTTTGCGCCATATCCCGGACCGGCCTTGAAGAAATCATAATTCGGTTTAATGTCGGGTGTGAGGTCCACCACTTCGCCAGCAGCTAACTGGCGCGTGGTCTCAAGCGCAATCTGCTTGCCGTGATGGTTCGTCGCTTCATAGTGACCGGTGAGTCCAACATTGCTGATGTACTCCCCGCCCTTGGCGGTGTAGGCGGCGGGAACTTCGTCCTCTGGGAAGATCGCGGCAAAGGGGCACTCCGGCACGCATGCACCGCAATCGATGCAGGTGTCCGGATCGATATAGATCCAGGGCCACTCATTGAGGGGATAACCGGGAATCATACATTCCACGGGACATACATCGATGCATCCGCGGTCGCGAACGCAAAGACTGGTAATGATATGGGTCATGACGTTTCTCCTTGTGGGATATTTTACAATCGAGACCTGCTTATTATAACGTTCTTTAACCGCGTGGCAAGGCGGGATTGACCGGCAACCTATGCGGCGAATTTCGCGGCGACCGCATCCCAATTGACCACATTCCACCAGGCAGCGATGTAATCCGGGCGGCGATTCTGGTAATTCAAATAATAAGCATGCTCCCAAACGTCGATTCCCAGGATGGGCGTCATGCCGTCCGCTAAAGGTGTATCCTGGTTCGCCGTGGAAACGACAGCCAGTCCGCTGCCCTTTTTAACCAGCCAGGCCCAACCTGATCCAAACCGGGTTGTAGCTGATTTGGTAAATTCATCTTTGAAGGCATCGAAGGATTTGAAGGAGGCGTCGATCGCCCTGGCGAGATCGCCCTGGGGGGTTCCGCCTCCCTTGGGTCCCATGACCTCCCAGAAGAGATTGTGATTGTAGGTTCCACCGCCATGGTTGCGCACGACCATGCGGACGCCTTCAGGCACGGCATTCAAATCACCCAACAAGGCCTCGAGTGATTTCCCTGCAAGTTCGGGAGTTTTCTCAACTGCGCCGTTCAAATTGGTGATGTAGGTCTGGTGGTGCTTGGTATGATGTATTTCCATGGTTCGCGCATCGATGTGCGGCTCGAGCGCATCGTACGCATATGCAAGTTTGGGAAGTTCAAAAGCCATTGTTATCTCCTTTGAGTTTATAAAAAATGTTTCGCTAATTCTATCCCTTCCAGGTGAGGATTGCAATATAAAAATCCCCGCCACTTGGCCGATGGTACACTCTACTATTCCATGAATCCCCGCACCCGCCTCCTCCTGCCGATCAGTCTGATCGTTGCCACCTTCGCAGTTTCAACCTCCAGTATTTTCATCCGCTTTGCCCAGGCTGACGGTGTTCCATCCCTTGTGATTGCCGCCCTGCGTTTGACGTTTGCGACGGTTCTGATCGCGCCACTCGCGCTCACCCGTCATTTGGATGAAATCAAACGCCTCTCCCGGACCGAGGTCCTGCTCGGTGTTTTCTCGGGCATTTTCCTCGCCGCTCACTTCGCCACCTGGATCACATCGCTAGAATACACCACCGTCGCAAGTTCGGTCGTCTTTGTAGGAACGGGTCCGTTGTGGGTGGCTCTGCTTTCGCCCTTGCTGCTGAAAGAACATGTCTCACGGATTGCCGTCGTTGGTTTGGTCTTGGCGGTCATCGGTGGGATGATCATCGGGTTAGGCGATGCCTGCGCATGGAAAAGTGGGCTCGTCTGCCCGGAACTTTCAACCATCCTGCAAGGACGCGCCATGTGGGGTAACTTCCTTGCGCTGATGGGCGCTTGGGCAGTGACCGGCTATCTCGTCATCGGCAGGAAACTACGCGCAGGGACATCGCTTGTTTCGTACATCTTTCTGGTCTATGGCATGGCGGCGATCATCTTGACTACCATCATGCTCGCATCAGGGAACACCCCCGCTGGCTTCGAACCCAAAACCTATGGCTGGATCTTTCTTCTTGCGGCAATCCCTCAACTGATCGGACACACAACCTATAATTGGGCATTGAAATATCTGACAGCCACGCTCGTTGCCGTGACTGTGCTTGGCGAACCGATCGGCTCCGCCACGCTGGCTTTTTTTCTCTTGAATGAAACACCTTCGTTGATGACGATTACAGGCGGCATTTTGATCTTATTGGGTATTTTCCTGTCGAGTTTGAAGTCAAAATAATTTACAACGTGTTGATGGGTTGATCCATGGCTCAGGCAATTATCGTGATGGGAGTATCCGGTTCCGGTAAAACGACCATAGGAAGGATGCTGGCGGGCGAGCTAGACTGGGATTTTTTCGACGGGGATGATTTTCATCCACCCACAAATCGCGAGAAGATGTCAAAGGGAATCCCGTTGACCGACGAAGACCGCGTTGAGTGGTTGAATCATCTCCGGGAATTGATTCAGAATCATCTGACGGAAGGCTCGTCACTCGTGCTGGCCTGCTCTGCGTTGAAAGAGCGATACCGCGAAAAGCTAACTGCAAACGACAAGGTCAGGTTTGTATATCTGCGCGGGATGTACGACCAGGTCGAACCGAGGCTGAAGCGCCGTAAGGGTCATTACATGCCGGTACAATTATTGCAAAGTCAGTTCGAGGCTTTGGAAGAACCCCGGGATGCAGTCACCGTAGAGGTCACTCACACACCCGCAGAAATCATTAGACTCATTCGCAGAGGAATCGGAACATGAAACTCCCCGCTCACCTTCATTTGGATAAACATGACATCCCCTATGAGGCAAAAAGTTTTCCACCCGATACGGAGAAAGGCGCGGCAAATGTCGCCGCGGTCTTGGGATTTCCAGAACGCCAGGCTGTGAAAACGTTAATCTTTCAAGTGGTGGATACCGGCGAGTGTGTGCTTGTCATGCTCGGCGGGGATCAGAACGCCATCTCAGGAAACTTGAAGAAAGCGATAGGCTCGCGAAATATTCAGATGGCCCCTCCTGAACGCGTAAAAGAAGTGACCGGATACATCATCGGCTCGATCCCCGCCTTTGGCTGGCAGCCCGAGGGATTCCGTTCCTTCCTCGAAGCGACTTTGATGAACGAGCCCATCCTTGGAACAGGCGCGGGTCAATGGGGCGAAGAGATCATGATCACACCTGAGAACCTGGTGAAAGCAAGCGGTGCGAATATTGTTAATTTAACTGTGAAGAACAGTTGATCACAGGTAGTTAGCAACGGAGTCGAGATGGACGCAGAAATAAGAGCAATGATCGAGCATTTTAAATTCGAGCGGCTGCCCGTGGAAGGGACCCTGTTTGCCAGCACCTATCGGTCGGCGGAGAATCTACCAAACGGAAAACCATTTGGAACCGGGATGATCGGGATGTACTGCCATGAACCGCGAAGCGTTTCGTATTTCCATAAATTGACAATCGATGAGATGTGGCATTTTTACGGCGGCGATCCGCTGCGTTTGATCCTGCTCTATCCGGACGGTTCGAGTCGCGATGTTATCCTGGGGAATGAGCCGTTGAAGGGACAGGAAATCCAGTATGTGATTCCCGCTGGGGTATGGCAGGCAGGTCACTGCATGGAAGGCGGAAGATATTCACTTTTCGGATGCACGTTAGCCCCCGGTTTTACCGGCGACATATTCACCGGCGGGATTCGACAGGTATTATTGGCTTCACATCCAGATCGAACATCCGATATATTGAATTTTGGATTGGAAGCAGGGGAAATTAAAATGCCGGATGATTTTGCCACTTGAAGAGAATCATTGACGAGACATTCCCTGACAGGTATAATTAATCCTTGGCATTATTTCAGAAAGCAGGAGCATATCATGACAACACCCGACATCGCGCCTGCCGCAGCGCTCGAACCAAAGACCAAATTAAGCGGCAAAATTTTGAAGATCACTTTAGCGGGGGCGCTGGTGGACATAGGGCAAAGTTTACCCGGAGTACTTCACATATCCCAAATAAGTGAAACCCCCATAAATAAGGTGGAAGATGTTCTAAAGGAAGACCAGGAAGTCACGGTTTGGGTCAAACGAGTCCGCAATGATCGCGTCGAACTGACGATGGTGGAGCCACTCGCCTATGATTGGAAAGAGATCAAAACCGACATGATAGTTAAGGGGAAAGTGACCAGAGTCGAAACGTATGGGGCCTTCGTCGATTTCGGTGCGGAACGACCCGGCCTGATCCACGTCAGCGAACTTGCGCATGGTTATGTCAAAACCGCCAGTGCGGTCGTCAAAGAGGGCGACGAAGTTGAAGCGAAGGTGCTGGATGTGGATCGCCGCAAACGACAGATCCGCTTGAGCATCAAGGCGCTGCAGGAAGCCCCTGCGATGGAAGCAGTTCACGAAACGCATGAACGCAAAGGGAAGGGCAAGCGGAAAGGCGGCAAAAAGAGCGAAGAGACCTTCGAATTGGAGCAAGAGGTTTCCAACGAGCCTGAGATCACAGCAATGCAGGTCGCCTGGCAGCAAGCCCTGGAAAAAGCCAACGGCAACGCAAAGATACGCGCGAAATCCATCAAAACCACATCACAAGAACAGGAAGATCTTTTCAGTAGCACCCTCGAGAAGCGGCTTCCCACAGGTGGATAGTCAAAGAGAGCGGGCAAATCAACCCGCTCTCTTTTTTTTAAGAATTAAATTGATCAGTAGACAACCTGCAAAAGTAGAATTTTACGGTGCTCAAGACCGCAGTCCCCGGCGGCGGGGACACTTATGAAAGGAGCCTGTCATTATTTGTTCACACCCGGGGCGTTTCTCAAATAGTCTTCCATGAATTCATCCAGGTCCCCGTCCAACACGGATTGAGCATTGCCAACCTGAAAATCAGTGCGATGGTCCTTGACCATCTGATATGGGTGTAAAACGTACGATCGGATCTGGCTTCCCCATTCGGCTTTTGTGTATTCCCCGCGAAGGACGGCGCGTTCCTCCTCTTTTTCCGCGCGTTTTAATTCCACAAGACGCGCCCGCAAAATACGCATGGCAAACTCGCGATTCTGCGTTTGAGAGCGTTCATTCTGGCAGGTTACCACAATGCCCGTCGGAAGATGGGTCAATCGAACCGCAGTGGCGTTTTTCTGAACGTTTTGTCCGCCTGCGCCTGATGAACGGAAAACATCGATCTTCACATCGCCGGGATTGATCTCAACATCCGCCTCATCCATGGTGACCTGGGGCAACACTTCCACCAATGCAAAGGAAGTATGCCTCCGGTGCGCCGCATCGAACGGGGAAAGACGAACAAGGCGGTGAACGCCCTTTTCCGAACGAAGATATCCATACGCATATTGCCCGCCGACGGCAATCGTTACGCTCTTGATCCCCGCCTCTTCGCCGGGGGTCGTATCCAGAATCTCGGCCGTAAATCCCCCATTCTCGCACCATCGCAAATACATGCGCTGGAGCATCTCCGCCCAATCCTGCGAATCAGTTCCGCCAGCCCCCGCATGGATCGCAAGAATCGCATCGTCATGATCGAACGGACCTGAAAGCATCGCGGCAAAGGATCTTTTTTCAACCTCGGCCTCCAACTTTTGTATCTCGCCTTCAAGTTCACCGCGAAGCGATTCGTCGTTGAGTTTTGCAAGCTCGATCAGGTCATGAACCTGATGTTTTATGGCATTCCAGCCATCCACTTCATTCCGCAACCCTGAAATGCTTTTCATCACCCTTTGTGCGGATGAAGAATCGCTCCAAAAATCAGGCAGTTCAATCTGTTTTTCCAGTTCTGCCAATTGTTCCTTTTTCCCCGCCAAGTCAAAGGCGCTCCAATAATTGCTGGATTGTTTCATTTGCCGTATTCAAACGTTGAAGCAAGTCTTGCATGTTTACTCCTGGGGTAACGCAAGAATTCCATCCACAAAGGCGTCGGGGTCGAAAGGCGTAAGATCCTCCGCTTTTTCACCCAGGCCTGCAAAAAGGATGGGCAGGTTCAATTCCCTCTGAATCGCAAAAGCCATGCCGCCTTTTGCAGAAGAATCCAATTTCGTCAATATCACTCCGGTGACGTTAACAGCATCTTTGAAAGAACGGGCCTGCTGGAGCGCATTCTGTCCGGTGGTGGCATCGAGCACCAGCCAAACATGATGCGGCGCGCCGGTCAGAGCCTTGCCGACAACGCGATACACCTTTTTCAGTTCTTCCATCAAATTAAACCGGGTATGCAGACGCCCGGCAGTATCGATCAAGATAATATCGACGCCGCGGGCAACACCAGCCTGGACAGCGTTGAACGCCACCGCGCCCGGATCGCTTTCGGGAGCGCCTTCGATCACTTCGACATTCAACCTTTCTCCCCAAACCTGAAGTTGATCCACAGCCGCGGCACGGAAGGTATCCGCCGCGCCGAGCAGGACTTTTTTTCCTGAAATGCCGAAAAACGATGAAAGCTTTGCGATTGTCGTTGTCTTTCCCGATCCATTAACACCAACAACCAGGATCACAACCGGCGGAGCATCAAAATGGAATTCCGGCGGTGGGATAAGGCGGCTGCGTAATTCACTTTTCAGCGCAAACAAAAGTTGATCGGAGCGAATCCAGCCCCCGGCTCGAGCGAGGCGTTTGAGCTCTTCCATTACAGACGAAGCTGTTTCGATCCCCATGTCCGCCTGGATAAGCATAACTTCCAAATCATCCCAGGTTTCATCGGTGATCTCAGATGCACCGATGATCGCTGCAATCTGTCCGAAGGCGGCTTTGCTTGTTCGGGAAAGCCCATCCTTCCATCGTGAGAAAACGCTCATGGGCGGCGATTATATCAGGGATTCTATGTTATACTTTTTTGGCTAAATACGCCGTTTATGTAAGAAATCGACAATGAAGGAATAAGAATGCCTGGAGAACCACAACACATAACAGATGAAGAGTTCGAGAAAGTGGTCATGCAGTCCGCAATCCCGGTGATCGTGGATTTTTGGGCGCCATGGTGCAACCCGTGCAAAATGATCGCCCCAACCCTTGATAAACTTGCCAAGGAATTGGATGGGAAGTTGTTGATCGCGAAAGTGAACACAGATGACCATGCCCAATGGATGCAAAAATTTGGAATCCAGGGCATCCCGACCCTGTTGTTCGTCTTTAATGGCAAGGTGGTGCATCGACAGGTTGGCGCTTTGCCTGAACGGATGTTGAGGGATGTGGTCACGCAGTTCATGGAAGTAGCAGGTCAACAGGTGTAGCTGGTCCCCGGAGTCGGGATGAAAAAGGAGATTCTTCTCACCCTCGCCTTGGGTTTCGTCGTGAGCGCATGCTTTCCCGCGCTTCCTCAAACGCAACGCGAATCCGCCCCGGTTTCAGAAGAAGACCTGCGCCTCACTGCCGCCGTTTTATCCGAGCAGACATTACAGGCGCTGCCCACTCCGTCGCCCCTGCCAAGTGAAACGCCGATCATTCTGACGACCGGGCCGACACCAACGCAACCAACTCCGACCGAAACAGTTAATCCGGTATTATTAACCCTCACAGCCACCCTTTTGGCAGGAACCCCCGCGGCAGGCACGCCATCATCGGCGATCGTCTCAGAAGGAGCACCCGCCGCATCAGAAACTCCTGTTGCGAACAACCCGTCAACCCCTCAATCCGGTTACTCGGGAACCCTGCCTCCCTTCCTGCCGTATGGAGTTGTGCAATTCGTCAACAAAGCCGATGCGGATGTGTATATCTCACTCCGCTGTGTGACAAAAGAAGGATATGTCACCATTCTCGAATATCCGGTCAAGAAGATCTTCTCGACAGAGGCTCCCGCAGGCAATTACACCTATGTTGCCTGGGTGGGCGGCAGGCAGTTCGATGGAGGTTTCAAGATGGATAAAGGCGGCTTTGTCACAATCACGTTTTACAAGAATAGAATTAATGTAAAGAAAGATTGATTTCTATTCATCGAATTATAAAAATGGAGAGATAGTAAACATGATCAAAAAGATAATTCCAATCCTGGTTCTGCTTGCCGTGTTCGTTTCGGCGTGCGGCGGCCAACCGGAAGCACCGGCGCTTTCGCCGGAACAGGTTCAGGGCACTGCAATTTCAGCCGCATTAACGATGGTAGCCCAGACCCAGGCCGCGGTTCCTACGAACACACCCCTGCCACCCACGGATATACCTTCGCCAACTCCGCTCCCGACCTTCACACAACTTCCAAGCCCCACTCCTGATTTCGCCCTTCTGCCCACAGCCACGCAAGCAGCGGCGAGCAGCGGAGGTGAAGATAACTGCCTGCACCCGATCAACCGAGGCGAGGCAGGTCCCACTTCCAATGTCCGGTTCGAGAACGAAACCGGCGGAAATGTGTCCCTTTCACTGAACCTTAGGACGAACCTCTTTGGGCAGTGCGGGGCAGAAACCTATATTCTTAAGAAGAACGAGAAACTGACCGTTTCCATGCCCAAGGGCGAGTATTGGGCATGGGCATGGATCCAACACGCAGACGGAGACGAGACCACCGCTGTTGGCACATTTGTCAACAGAGTTGGAGACAATCACCTGTTCGTGGTGAAAATCAGGGAGACGGTAATTATCGTCAAATAATGATGCGTTATAAAAAAATGCCGCGAAATAAATCGCGGCATTTTTTTATTCCCTATCCCGACTGATCCTTGCACCGAGCGCTTTTAATTTCTCGTCCACCTTTTCATATCCTCTTTCTATCTGGACGATATTTCTGATCTTCGAGGTCCCCTTCGCTGCCAATGCCGCAAGCAATAACGCCATTCCAGCGCGGATGTCGGGACTTTCCAACTTTTCGCTATAGAGTGGTGTTGGACCCTGAACAAGGCATCGATATGGATCGCAGAGGATGATGCGAGCGCCCATGCCGACCAACTTGTCGGTGAAATACATCCGACCTGAAAACATCCAATCATGGAAGAGCACCGATCCGGTTGCCTGGGTTGCAACCGTAATCGCAATACTTGTCAGATCGGTCGGAAAAGCGGGCCACACGTTCGTTTTAATTTCGGGAACAGCGCCATCGAGGTCGGAGAGGACTGACAAGCTCTGGTTCGACGGGACGAGGATATCATCGCCATCCACGGTCCAATGGACACCGAGCCTGCGGAAGACCTGCGCCACCATTTCAAGATGCTGCACGCCAGCGTTATTGATTCGCACCGTTCCCCCGGTGACCACTGCCGCCCCAACATAACTCACAACTTCGAGCAAATCAGAACCGATGGTGAATTCCCCGCCCTTTAAACTCGATACACCAGTAATCGTCAGCGCGTTCGAACCGATGCCCTCGATCTTTGCCCCAAGCTTATTGAGGAAGTTGCACAACTCCTGCACATGAGGTTCGGATGCAGCATTGCGGATATGAGTAATGCCTTCTGCCAGGACAGCCGCCATAATGGCATTTTCCGTCGCTGTGACGCTGGCTTCATCCAGAAGAATATCCGCTCCATGCAGACCTGATGCTTTTATATCGAAGACCCGATCGTACGCAATCTCCGCACCGAGCGCGCGCAATGCCAGAATATGCGTGTCGAGTCGACGGCGCCCGATGACGTCGCCACCGGGGGGCGGGAGTTTCAATGCGCCGGCGCGCGCAAGGACCGGACCCGCAATGAGGATGGAAGCCCGGATGCGGCGGCAAAGATCCGGGTCCAAGTGTGAGGCGGTCAATTCCCTTGTTGTGATCCGCCACGTATGAAGATCCAGATCTTCAACGACCGCCCCAAGGCTTTCGACCAATCTGCGCATGGCGAACACATCCCGAATCTGAGGAACGTTACGCAGGATGACCGGCTCGTCGGTCAACAAGCATGCAGCGAGCAAAGGCAGAGCCGCATTCTTGTTGCCCGAAGGCGTAATTTCACCGTTCAAGGGGACGCCGCCTTCGATAATAAATTCTTCCATTTGAACATCTCCTGTCTGACAAAATTGTAATGGGGTTTTACATAATCCGCCAATTACATTGCATTCCGCTTACACAATCCCGTCTTCCTCCATGCATGAAAATTTGGAATTATAATGATTTCATGTTTTTTGAATGGATCGTTCCCCTGTTGGCAGGATGGATCGCAGGCTGGATCGTGAACTATATATCTGATGTGCTGCCGGTGACCCGTCGGCTGAGCCTGCCCGCCTGTTTGCATTGCGGCGCATCCTTCACGATGAGGGATTATTTGTTTTTTCAAAAATGCCCGAATGGGCACATCCGATCCATTCGGGTCTGGCTGGTTCAGGCCGCAATGGTTGGAATGAGCCTCTACATGTACGCCCATCCCCCATTGAAAATTGGCTATTGGGCTGGGATGATCCTGTTGATCTATTTTGGGCTCGTGTTTACGATCGACATGGAACATAAACTCATCCTCCACCCAACGAGCATCGCCGGCGCCGCGCTCGCGCTGACTCTTGGCTTCGTTTCGCGCGGGCTTGAGAACACGCTTTGGGGCGGGGTGACCGGTCTGATCGTCATGCTGGGTTTTTATCTTTTCGGGGTACTATTTTCAAAACTCCGCGCAAGACGCATGCAGGCTAAGGGCCTGGAAGCGGATGATGAAGAAGCGCTTGGGCAGGGAGACGTCATTCTCGTTACCATTCTCGGGCTGCTTGTTGGCGGACCAACCCTGACTTTGGTGATGATCTTTCTTAGCATCCTGCTGGGCGGAGTCGTCAGTCTCCTCCTGATCGTCGGCTTGATGGTCATGAGGCGATACAACGAGAATGCCTTGATGATGTTCATTCCATTCGGACCTTATTTCATCATCGGCGCCGGAATCATAGTTTATTTTCCCGATGTTCTTAAGGCGATCCTGCACGGTTAATGGCAAGTTGAGATAATGACTCCAAATTTTTTTCCATCACCCAAATTCAGGAAACCTTGGCGTGCTCAGGCGCTGGTGGAGTTCATGGTCGCGCTACCGGTTTTGATAATCCTGGTATACGGCATCATCGAGTTATCGCGCCTGATCTTCATCGTTGCCTCGGTGGCGAACGCTTCGCGGCAGGCAGCGCGTTACGGCGCCGGGAGCGGCGAACCGAATTTGGGCGTCACCTACTACCAGGATTGTGACGGGATTCGCTATGTGGCAAACCGCTCCGCGATCCTGACAGACTTCGACGATATCAATATTACATACGACCGGGGCGTGACAGCGGATGGCGAACAGATCCCGATCCTCGAAATCGATCCCAGCCCGGATGCGGACACCTGCCCGATCGAAGACAATGTCATTCGGAATGGAGATCGAATCATCGTGCAAGTCTCGGCATCCTACGAGCCGATCCTGACGCTTGGAAACATCGAGCCGCTCCATGTGGTATCTGCAAACGCGCGCACTTTTTTGATCTCGGTTCCGATTTTCGGATCCGCGTTCCCAACCGGTTTTGCCGCAGAGACTGCGACTCCTTCCAAAGTGCCGACGAGAACGCCTCTCGTCAATGCCACATCCACAGAACCGCCGACCCCGGTGCCCACCTTCAATTTAACTTTTGAAGCCTACCGCACCTTATTCCCGCGCACGCCAACGAACACATTGCCCCCGACATTGACGTTCACTCCCTCGATCACACCCAACCCGAGCAAAGTCCCCACCCGGACTTCAACCGCAATCAATTGCACCGGGGAACAGGGCGTCAGTCACGGTCCTCTCGAATTCGATGATAACGTCATGTCCATGGAAATATTCAACAACACAGGACACACGCTCAGCACCGCCTCGGTCTACGTGGAATGGAATCACGATACGGGCGGCACCCCCTCCCTGCGGCTGAACCGGGTCATCCTGGCCGATCAAGCCTGGACCGGCGACCTGTTCACACCGAGCACATTCATCCCGGCATATTATCCAGCCATTCCCCCGGGCGGATCCGCCATCGAGTTTCATTTCGACCAGAATTACAACTTCCGCGACGGGACCGAAAGAATTATCATCACAATCGGCAACCCGGGCTGCGTGAACTACCCGGTCGATTCGAGTAATTGATCATGGAAAAAAACGATTCCCGTGAAAAAGGTCAAAGCCTGGTCGAGCTGGCGATCAGCCTGCCGGTGATACTCCTCATCATGCTCGCGTCGTTCGATTTCGGATTGGCTTTATTCTCCTACTCCATCGTCAGGGATGCGGCACAGGAAGGGGCGTTATACGCCTCCTTCAATCCGGGCAACAAGGCGGAGATCGAAAACCGCGCCCGATATATCCTTCCGCGGGGCGAGGATGAGGAAGTCTTTTCGTCCCCGGTTGACCTCAGGGATGAGGAAAAAGTCGATGTGGAAATCATCGTCAAGGGGAGAGCCTGTGAAGGCGTGACAAAAGGAACCGCGAACTACATCCAGGTCCGGGTAACTTATTTCTATCCGATCCTGATGCCGTTCACGGGCGACATCGTCGGCGCGGATACGATCCGCATCAGAGCCGCCGCTTCAAACGTAATTCTTCAACCGCCATGCAAATAATATCCTTTAAAAATATCCGCAGAAGAAAGTTATACGAGTCGGGCCAGGCAATGATCCTGATCGTCTTTACGATCATCGGATTGATCGGCGCCGCCGCCCTTGCCATCGATGGGACGAATGCCTTCATCGACAGCCGCCGCGCGGATACGGCAGCCTCAGCCGCAGCATTGACCGCTGCGCTGACAAGAATCGAGGGCGGGAACTGGCGCGCCGCCGCCCTCGCCACAGCGGCGGCAAACGGATACGACAATGACGGGGTCAATAGTACCGTCGAGTTGAACACGCCGCCTCTTTCCGGACCGTATGCAGGAGACTCGGAATACATCGAAGTGATCCTCACCTCGCACCTGCGAACATATTTCGGCGTCGTCATTGGAATCCCCACCATTACGAGCGTGGCTCATGTCGTCTCACGATCGAAACCCTCGGAACTGGGCAATATGTTCCCGGGATACGCACTCGTAAGCCTTGCGCCGGAATCCCAGTGCGAGCATCACCGCGCTTTTTCCATCCACAGCGAAGCCACCATCAATTTGTACGGAGGCGGGATCTTCGTCAACTCGGATAACAAGGACTGCGCGTTAATGTCCTACGGGAGCGGCAGCATCCGCATCCGCGATGCGAACCGCATCACCGTGGTGGGGGGCGCGAGCATCCAAAAACCCAAATTGATCACGCCCTATCCCGTCGACGAAGGCAAGGCGCCGATCCCCTACCCGCCGCCGTATAAGCTTCCGCAGGTCGGGTGCGGGTCGAAGATCGCAACGCCGGATTTCGAGAGCGAAACGATCTCCTCGGGGAATTATGAAGACGGGATTTTCCCGCCCGATGGAATTAAATACCTGGAGCCGGGCGTGTACTGCCTTCAGGATGATTTCATCATCAAAGAGGGTCAGTTCCTCGAAGGCAAGAATGTGGTATTCGTGATGGAAGATGGAAACGTCCGTTTCAGCGGCTATGCGGAATACGACCTGAGCGCGCCCAAGACAGGCAGGGCTGCCGGACTGCTGATCTACATGCCCGGCGGCAACTGGGGCACGATCAACCTCAACGGGAGCGACTATTCGAAAACGCGCGGCACCATCTTTGCCCCGCACGGCACCCTGCGAATCAATGGCATGGACGCGATCAGAGGCGCCGCGTATCACAGCCAGATGATCGCTTTTTACATCGAGGTTAATAGCACGGACAATATCGAGATCCAATACAAGGCGGAGGATAATTGGGATACTCTCAGTATGCCAGAGGTTATCCTTATCAAATAGGAGTAATGTGCCATAGGGTTTCCCCTCATTTCCAATAAGCACTTACAGAAATGAAAGTATTACAGTTTTCTTGCATATTGTTTGGGGGTGGGAACTGATATATAATTGTAAAAAGTCCAACGCAGGCGATCCATAACATCCCCCAAGCCTTCAAATTCGATAGATCGCTTCATTACGGAAGAGGAGTCCGCATTTTTCAAGGTTGAGCTGGAGTAATCGGTAATGCTTCGATATCATCAAACCCAGAAATCCCGCTCCAGGGATGGGAAGCAAGCCACCAAAGCGCAGAGCCTGGTGGAATTTGCAATTACCCTGCCCCTGCTCATCCTCCTTTTCACGGGGATGGTCGAGTTCGGCTTCATGCTGAATACCTACCTGTCGGTCCAGGATTCTGTGCGGTCCACAGCGCGTCGTTACAGCACGATCAACCCGTTCGATGCAAACGGGGATGTCGACCCGACCTTCTACGTAAGCGCCGCGGAATATGCGATCGACCTGCTCGCGCCCGCAGGCGACCCGGATTCGAGGCAGATCGTACTCGAACCTGACCGGGACAATATCCTTATCTCCCTGATCGGGGTGGAGGTGGATGAAACCACAGACCCCGATTCGATCGTGGCGATCGAACGGTTTTTTACCGGTGAATATTACAAACACTTCGATGACACCGATCCCCCAACCCTTTACCCCGACTCAAGCATCGGAGACTTCCTGACCGCGAACGACGCCGAACCCTCCGATTCGGGATTGTTAATCATCGAGATCTATTACGGCTATGAGGGCACCCTAAACCTGCCGTGGACACGACCATTCTTCTCTCCGGAAGACCCGTCCATGCTGTATGTTTCAGCCGTCATGCCGACCATTTATGCAAAGCCATTGGACCAAGCCTCTCCATAGTTTGAAAGGGAATATGAAAAGACTTATCGGGAAGACCCAGGCGAAAAAATCAGAACGCGGGCAGGCGATCGTATTGGTCGCTGCCGCGTTTATCGGGCTGATAGCCATGGTGGGCCTGGTAACGGATACAGGCTTGCTTTTGATCGAGTATGGAAAATTAAAACGAAGTGTCGATTCCGCGGCAGTCGCCGCCGCCCAGGAATTTCGTCCAGATCCAGATACGGGTGTGCTCAACCTGACAGCAATGGAAAATGCCGCGCGCAGTTTCCTCCAGATCAATCAGGCTAATAATGTAAAGGACATCGAGGTCCACACCTGCGATGAAACCGGCGAAGACCGCCCGGACCTATGCAATCCCGACCCGGTCGACAATCCCATCGAGAACAGAAAACTTGTGGAAGTGACCTCCAAAGCGGATGTCGGATTTGCCTTCCTGCGCGTAATCGGCATCAACAGCGCGGAACTCACTGTTGCCTCCATCGGCGAAGCGGCGACCATCGATCTGGTCTTATTGATCGACACGTCCGGCTCGATGGCATATGAAACCAGCGGCGCGCCCAATCAATCCAACCCGGGCGACGACCCGATCGTTTGTAATGATGCCGATAACTGCCAGCCCATGCGCGCTGTAAAAGACGTGGCTTTGGATTTTGTGGATTCCCTGATCTACTTTGGTTACGACCGCGTCGCGGTCATCACCATGACAGAACAGGCGTCGGGACCGACCGATGCCGTCGATCGCGATCCCACAGAGGTGCTGCCCCTTACATTCGACCAGAATACCATTCTTTATAATATCGATAACCTGAAGGTGTTCCAGCCCCGCGTTTGCGACGGGTCAAACTTTCCTGGCGAATGTCTACAGTATATAAGCGGTACATTCAACAAGCCTTATTGTGAAATCTATGAAAGCGCGATCGGCGACCCCGACCCGGGCGTCAGGGCAACGGCTGACCCATCTTCATGTCCATCGAGTAATATTGGCGGTATGCTGGCTTTGGCGCAAGAGGCATTTTCAGGAAGCGGAAATCCGGATTATTCACGGTCTGATTCACTATGGGTAACCGTGCTCCTTGCGAGCGGCCCTGCGAACGCAAGCACTCCCAGCGAAGCTGATGAAGACGATTATCCCTACGGATACTGCCCGCAAAATACCTGGTTATTCTTCCTCATGCCGGACCCGAAACCAAAACTGTGCCGCGATGCCTACCCCGATCCTGACAATGGAAGAAGCGCATCCGACCCGCTGGTGACTTATACAAATCCCATAAGCGGTGAAGAGATGGACATTTCCGAATATGATGCGGTAGATTACGCCCGTGATATGGCAGACAACCTCGCAGCCATGAAAAGCGGAAACGGCGTTACAATCTATACGATCGGTCTGGGTGAAAATGTCCAGACCTTGGTCGCGAATGGAGACACGTCGCAGGGAGAAGCGGAATTTCTCCTCCAATACATTGCCCGGGATGCCGGCGATTCTCTGAATTCTGAGATCAACCACGGCGAGTATTTTTTTGCGCCAAACAACGTCACCCTCCGCAATATCTTCGAGATCATCGCGCAGAACATTGCCACAAAAATTTCCGAATAATGGTCGCTTATTTTGTTGAATTCATGGAGTTATTCTTATGATCCGAGCAGGCTTACATAAAATACCGCGCCCGAAAAGGGCGCAAGCCATGGTGGAGTTCGCTCTGATCATTCCCATTCTTTTGCTGGTCCTGGTGGGTTTGATCGAGTTTGGGCGTTTGTTCTATGCCTGGCTGATCATCGAGAACTCGACACGCTTTGGCATCCGTTTTGCCACAGCGGGTTCCTACAACCTTGCCCACTGTTCGGATGACACCCCCTGCGCAGAGGATAACAAAGCCGCAGAAATTAAAGATGCCCGCCTGCCGTCCATCATAGACGAAACCTTGCGGGTCATTTTGGGTTTTCGGACCGATCAAGCTGCGGCTCAAACAGCTCACGAATATCTCAACATCACTGTTTGCGCGGGACCCGAGGATGATTCAGCTAGCGACCCGATCGGTTTGTACTTTACACGCCCGCAAATGGGAAGTTTGACCAAATACGCCGAATGCACCGAACTTGGCGGCGGAGCGGATGGAAGCGCGGGCGACCCCGGCGACCTGGTCGTCGTCGCCGCGGACTACAACTTCACCTTCATCGTCCTGCCTCTGTTCGGAATCCAGCCCGATATGGTCCACCTCGCATCCTATCGTGTGGGGCGGAATGAAACCTTTGAGACCGCTCAGATCGTAAACTTCCCCCCACCAAACCCGGGCGGCAGCGGCGGCGGATTCGTGTATTACTCGCCGACAGCAACAATGACGCCCTCCCACACTCCTACCAACACATTTACGCCGACGAATACGCCAACGAATACCCCATCGCGTACGCCGACCATTACACGTACTCCAACCATCACTCGCACGCCCACCATAACGCGCACTCCCAGCCATACGCCCACGCCGACGAACACGCCGCTCCCCTCCTGCAGCCTGATCCTGATCGACCGCACGCGCTTCAATGGGGATAGCTTCGAGGCGCGCGTCCGAAATGATAACGTGGCAACCGCTTATCTGATCAGTTCGACGCTCACCTGGGTGCCCTCGCCTCTCGGCGGCGGAAAATACATGGACAGAACGATATTCGACGGTGACGAGTACTATAACCCAAGCGGCACCAGCGGAGCGGGAATCACCCAATCGCCGCAGAATACGAGCGCACCTTCCGGCACATTGCCCTTGAGCGGCAACGGCACCCGAGCCACCTGGGATGCGGATTCCAACAGTTCGACCTGGTCCGGCGCATGGACGGTCAGCCTGACATTCGATTTCCCGAGTTGGGGAACCTGTACGGTTACCAGCAGCATCAATAACTATACCCCGACTCCGACTCAAACATTCACACCGACGCGCACACCGACCATCACGCGCACGCCAACCATCACGCGTACGCCGACCATCACGCGCACGCCGACCATCACCCTCACGCCGACCATCACCTTCACGCCATCGAGAACGCCGACGCGAACCGTTTCGCCGACTCCATCCAACACGCCGACGCGCACCCTCTCGCCGACGCCATCCAATACACCGACCAGGACACCCACAAGGACGCCGACGCTCTCGCCAACGCCGACGGTCGTCACCCCGACGCCGACGAGGACGCCAACGCCTACCTTTACACCAATCTGTACAGACTGCTAGACGTCGTTCGAGAAAAATAAAAAAACAACCGCCATCCGAAATGTTGGCGGTTGTTTTTACGGTATAATTTTGACTCCGATCACGAAAGGAGCGTAAGAGACACATACAAATGGGAAAGACAGCGCATGGACCCCGCAGATCGCGGGGTTGACGAGGATGAAGGTTCTCCATTGCGAAATGGAGTTAACCAACTTGCCGGTCTCGTAGGGTGAAAGTCCATATCGAGATCAGCAAATTGGAAAAATCGAGAGATCAGCGGAAGCCTTCCGGGTCTGCCACGACCCGCCCATCTTTCCCTCCAGATGAATCCCTGAGGACAAACCCTGCGGGCAACCGCGGTACAAAACCCAGGGCGCGGCAAAAATTCGAGACTGCGCAACCGGCATACTGTCCAATGAATGAAGCGCCGGTTCGTCGGTCCACAAAACACCAAAATTGGAGGATCCCCTACCATGTGTGGAATCGTAGGTTATATCGGTCCGCGTGAAGCGACACCGATCATTTTAAACGGATTGAAACGGCTTGAGTACCGCGGCTATGACTCTGCAGGCATTGCCGTGATCAATGACAATCAGATCGACATCCGCAGGGATGCGGGTAAATTACAGCAACTGGTAGACCTGGTGAGCAAATCGCCGCTTAACGGCGCTCCGGGAATAGGACACACCCGCTGGGCGACTCACGGCGCTCCCTCCGCCCGGAACGCGCATCCGCATATCAGCAACAGCGGCAGGATGGTCGTGGTGCATAACGGCATCGTGGAAAACTTCCTGGAGCTGAAGGACGACCTCGGTTCCGAGGGCGTGACCTTTCATTCGGAAACCGATACTGAGACGATCGTGCATCTCGCCGATTATCACAGGTCGGCCGGTTATTCGTTCGAGGAGGCGGCGCGGCGCACCTTCAAGCAGATCGAAGGCGCAAATGTGATCCTGCTGCTTTCAACGGACGAGCCGGACAAGATCATCGCCGCCCGCATCGGGAACGCGGGGGGCGTCGTGGTAGGCTTGGGCGAAGCCGAGAACTTTCTCGCCTCAGACATACCCGCCATTTTGGAGCATACCCGGCGCATGATCTTTCTCGAGTCGCGCCAGATGGTGGTGGTGACCAAAGACAGCGTACGTATCGAAACACTTGACGGAGAGGAAGTCAAGCCGGAGATCCACACGATTGCGTTCGACGCCGTCTCGGCGGAGAAAGGCGAGTACCGTCATTTCATGCAGAAGGAAATCCATGAACAGGTGCGCGCGTTGACCGATACCCTCGCCGGACGTGTGGATTTCAAAGAGGGGCGCATCCGCCTGCCGGAACTGAACCTGACGCCGGAACTTGCCAGGCGCATCCAGCGGATTTACATCACCGCCTGCGGCACAGCCGCCTACGCAGGCATGGTTGGAAAATACCTGATCGAGAAGATCGCCCGCGTCCCAGTGGAAGTGGTGATCGGCTCGGAGTTCCGATACAGCGATCCCATCATCGACGAGAACACGGTAGTGCTCGCCATTTCGCAATCCGGCGAGACGGCCGACACCCTTGCCGCCATGGAGGAGGGACGCCGCAAAGGCGGCATCATCTGGAGCATCGTCAATGCCATCGGCTCGCAAGCCATGCGCATTGCCGACGGTTACATTTCGATGCAGACCGGACCGGAAATCGGCGTGGCATCCACCAAGGCGTTCACTGCCCCGCTGGTCGACCAGTACATGCTTGCCATCCTGCTCGCAGATATGCGCGGGATGCTCGAAGAGAAAACGCGCAAGGAACTCGTCGCAGACCTGCGCCTCGTCCCCGACCTCGTGGGACGTGTGCTCGACACCGAACCCGAGATCGAAAAAGTGGCCATGGCGCTCAAAGATATTAAAGGCTGCCTGTACCTTGGCAGGGGTATCAACATGCCAATCGCCTATGAAGGCGCGTTGAAGCTCAAGGAGATCTCGTACATCCACGCCGAGGGTTACCCTGCCGGTGAGATGAAGCACGGTCCGATCGCCCTGATCGACGAGGAAATGCCTGTGCTTTGCATCGCGCCGAAGGATCCCTGGCACGAAAAGATGATCTCGCAAATTCAACAGGCGAAAGCGCGCGGGGGCATGGTCGTGGCGGTCGCAACCGAAGGCGACGAGCTTGTAAAAAGCATGGCAGACCATGTGCTTTGGATTCCCGACGCGCCCTGGATGCTATCTCCCGTGGCAACCGTGCTCCCGCTGCAGATGCTTGCCTATCACATCGCCGCCATCCGCGGTTTGGATGTGGACCAACCGAGAAACCTGGCAAAAAGTGTGACTGTGGAATAAAAAAAACAGCCGCCCGAAAGGCGGCTGTTGTCTAATAATCGTTCTTATTCACCCATCGAGACAGCCATCACATCGTAATAGGTTCCGGCGCCAAACCCATCGAACAGGACATGATCGCCCAGGTTGAGCTTCGGCAGGTTGCGCAGAAAGGCGATGATATTCGAAGCGGCGCTGACGTTGCCAAAATCGCTCAACAGCCAGGGCATGGGGAATTCGATTCCCAATTTGGAGAGATGCTTGGCTTTGAGGGCATTGATCTTGTAATTGGCATGATGGACGATCCCCATCGAGATGGATTTGCCGGAATTGCCCATGCGCTCCATCAGCGAGTGATACTCCCGGTAGACATCCTCCACCACCTGCACGCCCGTGCGGACGAACAACTTCACCATGCCCATCAGGCCAGCCATTTCCACCGCCTCGCCGTTTTTGGGCTCGTTCATCAGCCCAGCCACGCGGATCCCGTTCTCCGAGTCGCGGGTAACATCCAATAACGAGGTGTCCGCTTTCAAGCCGGGATGCGGGTATTCCATCTTCACAGCCAGCAATCCCTCTTCATCATACGTTTCATAGCTTTTGCCGACGAGGAAGCGCATCGTCCTGCCGGGAATGACGCCGATCGCACCCATGCCGTTGCCGAACAATTGCAGCGCGTTCTTGTCGGTTGTGTTACAAGTAATCCGGCTCAACCCCTCTATGCCGCCAACAAGCACCTTTTTTCCGCGCAGGTGGTCTGCAATGTTTAACTGCCCGGCTTGGGAAAGGTTCGGGTTCAGCGCCAGGTGCAGGGCGCCCATCGAGCCGTCGCATGCTTTATGTACGGAGACTTTGAGCGCATCCTCCGGAATCCCGGCCATTTTGCTTATCTGCCGGATGTAATCCAAGGAAATCGGACCGGTCATCCCGATCAAAACTCCCTCGATCTCGGACGCTTTCCATCCGCAGACTTCCAGGGTTTTTTTCAGCAAGCGTGAACCAACTTCCAATTCCAGCTGAAGGCTTTCCGCTTCGGTCAACTTCGGTACATGCTGCCGATAATTAAAGCCAAGTTCAGCCAGATTCAAAATATCATCCGCTTCGAACGAACTGCCATTCCGCTCTGCGAGAAAGGACGGGAGGGAGGCGTTGCTGTAACTCTCCCCCCAGGATCCATATGCGCCTCCGATCCCAAGCCGGGAGCTGTACACACCCTCCATGCCAACCGGCACGCCGGGACCGACCGGAATCACTGATCTTTCAACATTCGGGCGCTCATAAAACGATGAGGCAGCGGGATTGTCAGACATATGTTTGCTCCTTTTGAGAATAAAACACCAAAGAGGCGAAATGGCTTCCCCGAAGCGGCAGCCAGCGGGTAGAATAGCGCGCAATACGTTTTTGGAGATAATTATGCGACCTGACTGGGATTCCTATTTTTTGAAGATCGCCTATGCGGTGTCGGAACGAAGTACCTGTGACCGCGCTTTTGTGGGATGTGTTCTGGTGCGGGAAAAACGGATTCTTACCACCGGTTTCAACGGCTCGCCCGCCGGGCAGGGACATTGCGATGAGATCGGTCATCTCATGGTGGATGGGCATTGCGTCCGAACGATCCACGCGGAGACCAATGCCATCATCCAGGCGGCGCTGCACGGGGTTTCCACTAAAGGGTCGACCTGTTACGTCACGCACCTTCCCTGCATCAATTGCACCAAGGCGCTGATCAACGCGGGAATCACCCGTATCGTTTACAGTGTTGCCTACCGCTCGGACGAGAACGCTGAAAATTTCCTCAAGAACGCAAATATCGAAGTGATGCAAAAAGAGATCACCCCGGCTCCATAGCGCACTGTCCGATCGATTCTTTGGATTTGACATCAATCCAACAATTCGTGCGACAGGATCAATTTCAAAAAAGATGTCTCGCAATGGAAAATCCGCCCGCGCCTCCCCGCCGGGAAATCACCCGAAAGGTCCTCGCCGAAGGCGAATTCGGATTCGCCAACGTACAAAAAATACGTGGGTCCCGTCTTCGAATATTCCTCATCCCAGGAAATCTCCCCCTCGGCAACCTTCAACCCGGACTCTTCCAAATGAGCCGCCCGGCGGTTGGCGAAGTAGATGGAAATACCGAATATCCCTAAAACGATAGGGGGAATCGAACACATGACCAAAAGGTTCACAGGATCCGAAAGGAAGGCTTTTCGGGCGCTTTCGTTCGAGAAAGTCATGCCGAAGAAAATGCCCAACCCCAGCAACAGGAAAAATATGACGAGCGGCAATCCGCCCCGTTGCGACCGGCGGATTCCATCCGCCATGCCTTTGATGAACTCCGTCTGGCTGGGTGTAATGAATCCCCGCTGGTTGGACGCCAGGTCCTCCGGTTTAAATTCGTAAAACGTTAATTTCATCTGGCTCATTTTGTCTGAAAAAAATAAGGACAAGCCGCTTTTATAGCCGGTTCGGGTTTCTTTGCCTTCTCGACACTGCGTCCGAGCGCCTGTTCCAGCAGGGTTTCGTCGATTCTACAGATTTCCGGGTGGCCGGCAATCACCCTTGCGTACGGGCAGCGGCCGAAGACTATGCGCGGCCCGCCTGCGCCAGCCTCCCAGTGGGCTTGATAGTTCATTTCATTCAACTTATCGATGAGCAGCGCCAGACGCTTGCTCATCGGTTGATTTGCAAACCCGCTTTCATCCAAAATGATGCGCGCCACAGACTTCATATCCAGTTTTGAGTTTGCCGCTCCCAATATCGCATGAGTTAATGCGGGAAGGTTATCTCCCAGCATGGATTGTGCCAGCGAATACTGCTTTTCCGGTCTACCCCTGCCATCGCGATTTTTAACGCTGGTCAATTCCACCCTCCCATCCGAACAGAGCACCGATAAATGATGCCTCACGTTGGGCGGGGAGAGTTTCAACGCGCGCGCGATCTCCCGTGATGAAGCGGAGCGGTTTTTCTTAAGATGCGCAAGGATTCTCTGACGGGATGTGGACATGGTGAAAATTCAATGCAAGAGAGCAGGTAGATCCGCCAGACAGGGGATCAGGATCCAGTCCGGAGTGAGGCGGGCTCGTCGTGGTTGATTTGGAGAGCGTCACCCGGCTGAGGTGATTATACTCATAAATCCATTTTTGCAAATATATATTTCCATAATTCGATTGACGGTTTACCAACCCGTGCTTATAATCGCGGGGATTGTGATGGAAAACACCACAGTGAAAAAGACCCTCTACTTATCCCTGGCAATTCTCGGTTTCATCCTCCCATATTATTTCATCATCAATTTTTATACAGCAAACGAAATGACCACCCTGGCGGCGCTGGCGCAAGTGCTAGCGCTGGATTGGGGCGCGCTCATCGCGGCAGACCTGACGATCTCCGTTCTCGCGGCATGGATGTTCTATTATTCGGAATCCAAACGCCTGAACATGAAGAATTGGTGGTTGTATCTGTTAGCGACGCTGTCGGTCGGGCTTTCCTTTTCGCTTCCCTTGTTCCTGTATTTCCGCGAACGTCATATAAATTCATGAGTCTGAATTGGGAAGCCACCTACGCCATCGCGATGGAACTTCACAGAACCCATAAAGACGTGAACATCGAGGAAGTTACTCTGAAAAAAATCTACGAATGGACGCTGGAACTTTCGGAATTCGAGGATGATCCCGCGCTCGCGAACGACGACATCCTTTACGCAATCTACCAAGACTGGTACGAGGAGCACATTCATGGAAGAAAATAAGTACGAAGGCTTGAACCTGCCGAACTACAACATCCCCGAAGACATCCAGAACGTGGTATCGGTTACCACGCTCGACCGGCTCTACAACTGGGGGCGCCGCTGGTCGGTCTGGCCCCTGATGTTCGGCCTGGCGTGCTGCGCCATCGAGATGATCGCCGCGCAAGCCGCCCGTTACGATATGGCGCGCTTCGGCATGGAGGTCATGCGCCCCACCCCGCGCCAGGCGGATATGATGCTCGTCTCGGGCACCGTGACGAAAAAGATGCTGCCCGCCCTCATTCGCCTGTACAACCAGATGCCCGAACCCAAGTATGTTGTGGCAATGGGCGCCTGCGCCTCGAGCGGAGGTCCGTTCAAGGAAGGGTACAACGTGGTGGCCGGCATCGATAAGTTCCTGCCCGTCGATGTCTATATCCCCGGCTGCCCACCCACTCCGCAGGCATTGATCGCGGGGCTGATCAAACTCCAGGAAAAGATCGACAAACAATCCATTAAAAAAGTGCGCTGGTATCAAAAAGGCAAAGCAGACGCGAACTATGTGCCGATGCCCATCCTGGGACCCGACCTGATCGATGTGCGCCGCAATGCCGAATACAAGGAAGCCGCCGCCAGGAAGGAAGGTGTCGCATGACCGCCCCCGCCTCAACCCAGACCCTTGACCTTGCCGCTCGTTTCCCGGATTTTGTCTCCGCCGATGCCCGACCCGGCTTTTCCGGCTTTATCGTCAAAAAGGAAAATCTTGTCGAGGTCGCCACGACACTTCGCGACGAATTCGGCTTTGACCTGCTCTCCACCGTCACCGGCGTGGACTACCCCGCCGAGAACAAGATGGAAGTTGTCTACCACGCCTTTCGCACAACCGGCGGACCCGGCATCGTTTTCAAAACCCAGGTGGACCGCGTCGATCCGGTCGAAGTGCCATCGCTCATCAATGTGTGGCACGGCGCGGACTTCCAGGAACGCGAAACCTGGGACCTGATGGGCATCAAGTTCACGGGCCACCCGGACCTGCGCCGCATTTTGATGTGGGAAGGCTTCGAAGGCCATCCTCTCCGCAAAGATTGGAAAGAGGCATTCTTCGAAGAGGAAACAAAACCGTTCAAGAGCCGCTGGCCCGAGGGCAACCACCTTTACGCTGAATTCCGGAATCCGTACCGCGATAATCTGAACTTCCCCCCCGGTTTTGACCCCGATCAATACCAGCCGCAGACCGAGGATCAACTCTATTTCTCCCTCGAGCGGTCCAGCATCAAGCCGAAGGATGGCGACCTGAAGACAGATTCCATCGTGGTGAACATGGGTCCGCACCATCCATCCACACACGGCGTTTTGCGCGTGGCAGTGGAATTGGACGGCGAAACCGTCACCAGCCTCAAGCCTGTCATGGGCTACCTGCACCGAAACCACGACAAGATCGGCGAGCGCAACACCTACCTCCAGATCATGCCGTATACCGACCGCCTCGATTACTTCAACTCGATGGCGAACAACTTCGGCTACGCGATCACGGTCGAAAAACTGATGAAGATACCTGTCGCCGAGCGTGCGGAATACATCCGCGTCATTATGGCGGAATTGACCCGCGTGCAAAACCACCTGATCTTCATCGGGATGCTGCTCAACGATCTGGGCACGTTATATACCCCCGCCCTGTACGCCTTCGAAGAACGCGAATTGATCCTCGATATCTTCGAAGCCGTCGCAGGCGCGCGCATGATGTGCAATTACTTCCGCTTTGGCGGCGTCGTGCGCGACATCCCCGACGATGTGATGCAGAAGATCAAGGATCTGGTCCATGACCGGCTACCCGCGAAGACCGACGAAATGGAACGCTTCCTCAACGAGAACGAGGTGCTGGTGGCACGCCTGAAGGGCATGCATGTCCTCAACGCCGAGGAAGCGGTCGGAAATTCCGTCACCGGACCCTGTCTGCGCGCTGCGGGAGTGCCGTACGACCTTCGCCGCGCCGACCCGTACTCGGTCTACGACCGTTTCGACTTCGATGTGGCCGTGCGTTACAACGGCGACATGTATGATAACTATCTCATCCGCTTCGACGAAATCCGACAGTCGCTCAGGATATTGGAGCAGGCGATCAAACAAATCCCGCAGGGACCGATCAATTCGCAGAAACCACAGTACCAGGTCCGGGTCCCGGCAGGTGAGGCGTATGGACGGGTCGAATCTCCGAAGGGCGAACTCGGTTACTATGTCGTCTCCAACGGCAAACCGAATCCCTACCGCTATCATGTGCGGGCGCCTTCGTTCATCAACCTGACCGCGCTCGAAACAATGTGCAAAGGCAACAAGATCGCCGACTTCGTCGCCCTGCTTGCGATGCTCGACATCGTCATGGGTGAAGTGGATCGATAGGAGAGATCATGTACGGAAAAGGCATACTGAAAGGTCTGAGCGTCACCTTAAAACGCTTCAGCGAAACCTACCTCGACGATATCGTGTGGTGGCTGCGCGGAAAAAAACGCTATTACACGACCGAAGGCGTGGCGCATCGTTCATCGAAAAATACACGCGGCATCTTTACAGTCCAATATCCGGAAGAGCAGTTGATCACGCCGGAGGAATTCCGCTACGTGCCCTTCCTGGTGTACGACGAAGGCGCCGACGGGAAGCGTGAACACCGCTGTACTTCGTGCGGAATTTGCGCGAAGGTTTGTCCGCCGCAGTGCATTTGGATCGTGCGCACCAACGACCCGAACACCGGCAAACCCGTGCCCGAGCCCAAAGAGTTTTATATCGACATGGATATATGCATGAACTGCGGCTTCTGCGCAGAATACTGCCCCTTCGATGCGATCATCATGGATCATAATTTCGACATCGCCTCATACGATCGCAATGTATACAACCTCGAAAAACTTTCGAAGCCCGCATCTTATTACCGACAGATCCGGCCGCTGAATTACCAGAAGAACGAAGACGAGCGGAAGGCAAAGGAAGCAGCGAAAGCCGCAAAAGCGGATGCATCAGCTTCCGCGGCAGCGCCTGCGACTTAATGTCATTGCGGGAGCAAAGGACATGGCTTTCCCCGCAGCGACATATCATCTTTAGGAATATAAATGACCCCAACCAAAGAAGCTGTACTAAAAGCCCTCGGCACGGTTCAAGAGCCGGACCTCGGGCAGGACCTCGTAACCCTGAACATGATCCGCAACCTGGACATCCAGGGCGACAGGGTTTCCTTCACCGTGATGCTGACAACACCCGCCTGCCCCCTGCGCGGAAAGATCGAAGCGGATTGCCGGGCAGCGCTGAAAAGCGTCGAAGGCGTAAAAAATGTCGATATAAAAATGGATTCAGACGTTCCCAACGACGGGCGCATGCGCGGTCTGGTCAACATGCCAATCCGCAATGCGATCGCAGTCGGATCGGGCAAGGGCGGTGTCGGGAAATCCACGGTCTCGGTCAATGTTGCAGTAGCGCTGGCAAAGGCAGGCGCGCGCGTCGGTCTCATGGACGCGGATATTTATGGGCCCAACACACCCACGATGCTCGGCGTGGAAAAACTCCCCCCGCCGAATGGGCAGCGTATCATCCCCGCCGAGGCGTTTGGATTGAAAATGGTCTCGATGGGATTGCTCGTCAAGCCGGGACAGCCCCTCATATGGCGCGGTCCGATGCTCAACTCAGCCATCCGCCAATTCCTGGGCGAAGTGGAATGGGGTGAACTCGATTACCTGATCGTTGACCTGCCCCCCGGCACGGGTGATGCGGCTCTATCCCTTGCGCAGGCGTTACCCCTCAGCGGCGCGATCATCGTGACCCTGCCGCAAATGGTCTCCCTCGAAGATGCCGGGCGCGGATTGAACATGTTCAAAACCCTTGAAGTGCCCATTCTCGGCATTATCGAGAACATGTCCTGGCTGGAAATGCCCGACGGCTCGAAGATGGATCTTTTCGGATCGGGCGGCGGCGAAAAGCTTGCAATGGAAAGCGGAACCCCCTTCCTCGGTCAGGTTCCAATCGACCAGAACGTTCGAATCGGCGGCGACAGCGGGAAACCCATCGTCGAGAGTCATCCTGATTCGGTCGTCGCAAGGTCATTTACGGACATCGCCATGAAGATCGCGCAGAAGGTTTCGGTGGCTGCCCTTGGGGCGAACAACAGCCTGCCGATCAATATTGTCGAGTAGCATAAACCCTTTGTCAGTGGAGGCTGCAGAACAGGAGCGGTTGCAATCCCGGTCCTGTTTTTGTTTCTCCGCATCCAGGTCCGGACCATAAACGATAAAAGGCAACTTTATGACATTCGCGACTTGGCATCCACCACCGGAAGGCGTATAGTTATTTCAAAAATATTATTTCCGCGTTCCAGAAAGAGAGCAGCACCATGCAGATTTTTTTTCGAGCCATCCTTGTCATCCTGGGTATTGCTTTGGTCTTCATGACATGGACCGCCTATTCCCTTGAAATGTCGCTTGAAAAATTTTTCATGCCCCAGATCGGGCTTGAATTCGCCCGGACTCCGGAAGAGATGGAGGAGCAACTCGATAATCTGACAACAGGCAAAGAGAGGGCGGAAGGCGTGCAGGTGCAGAGGAACATCTTGATGGGAAGGCTGAACAAAGCCCTTTGGGGCGATTCGCTTGTATTCATACCGATCTACACAGCCCTGTTCTTCGCTCTCGCAAATCATCTCCGCCTGTCGCCTGCCCCTGACGGAACCCGGTACTATTACTTCATCCTGACGGGCATCGCCATCGCCGCCGTTTCGGATTGGATCGAGAATTACTTCATCTGGAAATCCCTGCAATCGGACGCACCAATAGCCTACTTCGATATCAAGTACTTCGCCTGCTTTGCCAAGTGGCTCATGATTGGAGCGGCGGTTTTCTTCACATCGATGGGATTCCTCCAGTTGAAGAAATTTGGAATTGCCGTCCCTGGTTTCATCAATGCCGCCATTCTGGTGATCGGCGTGATCCTCAACCCTTTACTGGTTCAGGCAGGGTTTGGAATGCTGGGAATCCTGCTTCTTCTCACTGCAATATTCCTATAGGCGCACCAAAAGCCTCATCAAAAAGGGATTGCGGCGGGACGAACCCGTTCGGCATGCCCCGTAATTCCCCGCATGGTACCTATGTCAAATTGATGGAATGGGCGGTAAGTTGTAAACTTCGTGGAAGAGGAAAACATAATGAGAATAAAACTTGTTCCCGCCCTTATCCTAATTGCCGCGCTCGTCGCTGCATGTAACCTGCCCTCCGGCGCGCCCCAACCTGAAAACGATTTCGACATGGTCTCGACCTATGCCGCACAGACCGTCGAAGCGTCATTAAACCAGAGTCAATCTACAGCCACATCCTCGACTGGGAACCAGCCGACAAGCCAGCCGGGACCGGGAAGCGTCCAACCGACCGCCACCTCCCAGCCTCAACAGGCGGGTCAGCCTACCGCCACGTCCCTTCCGTGCAACCGCGCGTCTTTTGTGGAAGATGTGACCATCCCGGATAATACCAACATCACGGTCGGAAAAGCCTTCACGAAAACCTGGAGACTCAAGAACGTCGGCTCATGCACCTGGACCTCCGGCTATCAACTCATCTTCGACTCCGGCGACCAGATGGGAGGTCCCGCCTCACAGCAATTGACTAACGGCACAGTGCCGCCGGGACAGACCATCGATGTTTCCGTGAACCTCGTCGCACCGAACTCGCCCGGGACATACAAAGGCAACTGGAAATTGAAGGATTCGGGCGGTGCAATCTTTGCCCTTTCAACCGGGCCGTTCTGGGTCCAGGTCAAAGCCACTGCCGCGCCGGATTGGCCCACACTTAAGAAGGGCGACAGCGGTAATGAAGTCTATGCCATTCAATTTCTTCTGCTCCATCACGGGCAAACTCCCGCAGCTGACGGCATTTTCGGAAACGAGACCCAATCCGAAGTGGAAGATTTCCAGACCTTGAAGAATCTCAAAGAAGACGGCATCGTCGGACCCGAAACCTGGCAGGCGTTGATCGTCACGGTCAAGCAGGGAGATACAGGTCCCGCCGTGCGTGCCGTTCAGCAGCTCCTGAGAGGCAAATTTGGATTCAACAACGTCACAGTGGACGGTATCTTCGGTCCCATCACCGCCCAAGCCGTAAAGGATTTTCAAGCCTCCAAAAACATCACCTCCGACGGCATCGTCGGACCGAACACGTGGCAAAAGCTGATCAATAATTGACAGTTTGTTCTCCGCGTTCTTCCACGACCTATCTGCCCTTAAAAACGAACTCACCCCGGAACGTTCGTTCCGGGGTGAGTCATATTTATCACCGTCGCTATCGCAGGATTACCCACAACGCATGAATGACGCCGGGGAAACCGCCAAGGAAGGTCAACACGAGATTGATCCAAAAATCATTATCGATCGTGTTCTTCTTCAAATACACAGCCAGCGGCGGGATGAGAAGCGCGACGATCACTTGTAATACCTTGTTATCCATATCTGTTCTCCTTTGAAATGAACTTGAAATGACGAATTCAAAGGTATGAACACCGAAGGAGGCTGATTCGTTGCGGGGGCTGAAAGCGGGATTCGAAGTATCCAGGATCATCTGAGAATGAATTTGTCCTGGTTTTCATCATAGGCAAGGATCAACACCCTGCCTTTTTCAAAACTCACATCACCGGAAAATAACCGCCGATAATCGCTCAGATCATCCTTCAGCCATATCTCCACATGATGCGTTCCCGGTTCGATCTCCAAAAATTCCAGCGCAGAGATGCGCCCATTGCCGCTGATGCCGGAAGGCTCATAGGTATCGTCCAAGATCGTATTTCCATCCACCATCACCCGCACACTGATGGGAAAATGAACGCCGCCGAAAATTTTCACGGGGTCTGCGCCTTCCGGCAGAGTTACGCCTTCGGGAATTGCCGCAGCCTCGATCCGACCTCTGGCGTCGACCGCGATCCGCAGCGCACTTCCATCCGCCGCTTTCATCCCTGCCCGAGCATCGAGGGGCAGTGCCAGCGCAAACAGACCAAGCAACAACACAGTCCCGACAAGTCCGCCCACAAGGGAGGGAATTAACTTATTCCGTTCCTTCACCGGGGGCAGGGCCGACTCTCCGTTCCCGTTTTGCGACCCGTTATTATGAAATTCGGTCAAAAAGGTTTCCACCGCCCCCACATCGCCAGGAGTCGTCTCGAGCCAATGCAAACCCCTGGTCGTCAATGCGGGGCGCAAATGCAGGCGATTAAGAATCCAATGCGCATCCTCCCGGTTTGGAGAGTCGTCGTAAGGCTGTGAGAGGATGACAACGCTGCGCGCGCCCTCCTGCTGAAGCGATTTGATCCATTCGATATTGACCGCACCCGCAGACGGCAACACCGCCGTGACTACGCGCGCCGCCTCCCCCTCCCCCCAACTTGACACTGCGACATGATCGTGGTCCTTCCCGATATTGAGCCGGGCAGGCAACCCGCCCAGCGCTTCATCGCGTTGACTCGCAAACAACACCGTGACGGGATTCCCCGCCTGCCGTTCTCGATGCAAGGCTCCACGCACCGCGCCGAAAGTCTGTTCGCTGTTATAACCACCCTGCAAGTCTATCGCATCCGTCGGGCAAGCCCCCGCGCAGATGCCGCACCCCGTACATTGCGCGGTGTTTATGACGGCTAGTTTGTTATAGATCGTCTCATCGTTCCGCGGAACCATGCGGATGGCATCGTACGGACATTCGGCATAACAAATATTGCATCCTGTGCATTTCGGGTCATTGACCACCGCGGGACCCAGATCTTTTCCGCGCGCCAGCCAGGGCAGGAGGAATAAACTCCCGCCAAGCAGGACTGCCAGCCCCCAAAAGATCAAATTGCCCCATTGATCGATCAACGGAAGGAATCCGAGGTAATAGGCATCCATTGGCACTGACTCGACAAGCTTCGAAAGGTCCGCTTCTGCAAACATTTCCACAGGCTTGATGAGGGAAAGGATCACCAACCCCACGACCGCCTGAACACTCACCCAGCGGGGCGACCACCAGCGGGCGCGTGAAAGCTTCAGACCGTGAATATAAATACCCAGAAAACCGATCAACGGCAGGAAGACATGCAGGAAGATGATGATGACGAAATTCGAGAACGTGCGCGATTCGATATCCGCCGCGACGTAGGTCAGGCCTGAAGTGCCGCCAAGCGTTTGCATCATGTATTCGGTCATCCACTGTGCACGTTGATCCCAGACAAGCCAGTAACCGAACGTCCCCGTCAACCACGTCCCTGCCAGCATGATCCAGCCGCTCGTCCATGCCAGCCAGCGCTGACCCCAGTATTTATCGCTGAACAGCATCTTCAGAAGATGAAGGACGATGAGCAAGATCATCGCATCGCTGGCATAACGATGAACACTGCGCATGAGCGAGCCAAACCAGGTCGAATCGATCTTTACGACGGTGGCATGGGCGACATCCAGTCCCGGACGATAGAGTACTGTCAGATATACTCCTGTGGCGATCAGCACCAGGAGCATGAAGATGGTCAAGGTGCCGAGATGATAGAGGGGGTTGAAATCCGATTTGGCGAATCGGTTGATCGTTCCTTCGAGTTTTGTCCACAATTTTTCAAGAGAACGGAGGATTTTACGGTCTGCATAAGGGTTCGGAAGTGTCATTAATTGAATTCCAGATTTGATGTTTGTATTGAGTTTGACCGGTCATGACATCGGCGGCTTTGTGCGAGCACCGCCTTGATCGAGATTCGGGTCGTTTCCATCCAACAATGGATAATTGTTCATCTTCATCGCGTTGCTGGTGACGAATATGCTGCTCGCCACCATTGCAAACGCGGAAAAGACGGGCTGCAACAAGCCCGCCATCGCCAGCGCAACGCCCACCAGGTTATAGACCACCGCCCAACCGAGGTTTTGCCGCACGCGCTTCATCGACTCGCGGGAGAGATCGATCAACCATGGGACCATTTTCAGATCATCCCGCATCAAGACAATGTCCGCTGCGGTTCGAGCGACATCCGTGCCGTGGTTCATGGCAAGTCCCACGGTCGCTGCGGCAAGCGCGGGACCATCGTTGATCCCGTCGCCGACCATGGCGGCATTTTGCGAAAGCCGTCTCATCTTTTCGTCCGGCATCAGCGCGGCTTGCACGGGAACACCAAGCGTCCTTTGCCAGCGTTCGCCCGCGCTGGATTCGTCCCCGGTCAACACGCCAAGTTCCAGTCCGCGCGACTGCAATTGAGTCATAACTTCTTTCGCTTCCGCGCGGATTGTCTCTCCAAGCCCCACCACCCCGACGACCTGCCCATCCCACCCGGCATAGACGATGACCAAACCCGCTTCCCTCCACGCCTCAGCCTGCTTGCTCATTTCCTCAGGCATGGTCAACCCCTCGGCAGACATAAGACGAGCAGACCCGATGTAAATTGGAGACTGGAGGCTGGGGATCATAGACCGGTCATTGGCAATCGGTAATCGACCGACGACGCCCAGCGCGGGGAGGGATTTGAAGGATTCTAGTTTTATCAATTCGATCCCCTGTGATTTGGCATATTCCACAATCGCCTTCGCCAAGGGATGTTCCGATCCGTTCTCAACCGAAGCAACGATTTGCAGAAACTTTGCTGAATTTGAGAATACACCTTGAACTTTCATCGGCAATTGACTGAGTGTGCCGGTCTTATCAAAGAACACTTTTTCGACCTTTGCCAATCTTTCCAACGAGGCAGTGCTACGCAGGATGGCGCCAGATTCAGCGGCGCGTTCGAGCGACAGCCAGAGCGTGAGCGGAGTTGCCAACCCGAGCGCGCATGGGCAGGCAATCAGCAAAACGGACAGCGCAACTAGCAGTCCCTGCTCGAAGCCAGAGATGGCATTCCAAATGAGGAAGGCAATTGCGGCAAGTGTAAGCGCGGCGGGGGTCATCCAAGCGGAAAGTTTATCAACCAGGCGTTCGAGGGGGGAGCGTGCCCAGAGGGCTTCGTGTAAAAGCCTGCCGATTTGTCCCGCCATCGTGGATTCGCCGACAGCGGTTGCAATGACTTCGAAACTGCCGTCGAGGTTGATCGTGCCAGCTTTGACGGAGTCGCCTTCGCGGTGTGTGGCAGGCCTGGGTTCACCGGTGAGGAGCGATTCGTCCACATCCCCTTCTCCAGAGGCGATCAAACCGTCGACGGGGAACCGGGCTCCAGGGCGGACTCGGAGGCGCATACCTGGTTTTAGGTCAGATACGCTCACATCTTTATCCGCTTCGTTTGTGACGACAGTGGCTGTATCCGGAATCTGCTCCAGCAATTTCATCACCGCCTTGTTGCTGGATTTATGCGCCTGCATTTCGAGCCAGCGTCCAACCGAGACGAGGAAGATCAGCATGGTGACGGTATCGAAGTACAGTCCGCCCTGACCGACGATGAGATGATAAACCGACAAACCAAACGCCGAAAACGTGCCGATGGTGATGAGCGTGTGCAGGTTGGGCTGCCCGCGCAGGAGGGAAGCGAAGCCCGCGCGAAGAATCGGCAGACCCAGCAGAAGCAAAACAGGAATGCTTGTCACCAACATCATCACCTGGAAGAAATCCACAAGCGGCTGGGACTCAGGCGTTGCCCAACCGAAAATTTCCCGCGCATAAATACCTGCGCCAACAATCATGTCGTGCAACACCATCACGCCGCCGATGAGCAGGCGCATGTAGAAAGACTCTTCCTC
This sequence comes from Anaerolineales bacterium, assembly GCA_015075725.1. NCBI lineage: Bacteria > Bacillati > Chloroflexota > Anaerolineae > Anaerolineales > Anaerolineales bacterium. The sequence continues at coordinate 4,553,291 of JABTTV010000001.1, forward strand.
ATCGTAGGGCTTTTCGTTTGGCAGGATGGCTTTGTAGCCAAGAGCCTTGATGCGCTTCTTAAGTAATTTGGGATTGGTGATCGAGGCGTCGTAGGTGAGGTTTGCCTGTTGTTGAATGAAATTTACGTCTGCCGAAGCAACCCCTTTTGTTCGTTTAAGTTGTTCACCCACGAGCCACGCGCAGGAGGAACACCACATCCCGCCGAGCGTGAGGGTGAGGTTTTCTACATCCGCTACGTTGGCAAGGACTGTTGGTTTGGCGGGAGATTCTTCGAGCAGAGCAGAGACTTCTTTGCAGGATGGGCAGCAAAAGACATCTCCCCTCTCATTCCTAAGAGGGTGTAGTGTTGTCAGCCCACACAAGGAACAAGTGGCGTGAGATTTAATTTTGGAAGCGCTGGTTGCTAAGGCCATTGTGAAAAAAATATCAAGTCAGATTATCAAGGAAAAACCAGATAAAAACTGTGACTTTTGTTACGTTTTTCTGTTTAGTTTCGCTCATACAGTCCGCCGTCTGTGACGATGGCGGTTTACCCTGCGAGTGATGTCATTGTGCGTGACTCAATCTTCAGTGTGCGCTTTGCGCTGCACAAACTGAAGATTGTGGTACTTATTTTCTCGCAAACGTCAAATACAACGGGAACGACCCCGTCGCGGTGAACGTCCCGTCTTCAATTGCGCGGACGATTCCTGCGCTGTCAATGGCGTGGTGAAACCAGTGACCATCCTCTTCCGTGCCGCCGCCCGCGACGACGGTTTCGACGTCCAGTTTCAGCCATTTTTCTTCGTTGTCAATCGTGTTGGCGGTCTTGGCGAGTTCGAGATAGTTGCGTTGTTTCTCGTGCTGATACGGTGGAAAGACGTGCATGACGCGGTCGTTGAGGCGCACGTCGTACACGTCCAATCCAGCCTGGGTTGCCAGCAACGGCACGCGCACGCCGACGGTGTCGTCGCCGCGACCGAGCGCCTTTTTGCCTTTCATGAACAGCAGGTTGATTCGATAATACTCGCGATACCATTCCTCATCGCGTTTGCCGAAGTGGATGCTGTCATAATTCGCTATCGCGGAGTTGGTGTATTCCGCCGCGAAGAAGACTCCGCCCGATTTAAGAACCCGCGTCATTTCCTTGACGACGGCTTGCGCGTCGCGGACGTGAGTCAATACTGTCTGACAGAGAACCGCGTCAAAGGATTCGTTTTCGTATTTCAAGTTGTGCGCGTCGCCCTGCTCGAAGGTGAGGTTCGTCAGTCCGTTGCGAGAGGCGTAGGCGTGGGCGTCTTCGAGGGGCTTGGGTTCAAAGTCCACGCCCAGGATTTGCAGATCAGGTTGCAGGTCCGCAAGAAGAAGCGAAATGCCGCCGCTGCCACAGCCCACGTCGAGGACGCGTCCGCTTTGGGGTAAGTCCAGAAGCAGGAGGATGATCCGCTCGAAGTAGTCAAAATTCCAGAAAGTCTTCATCCGCAGGCGCAGGAAGGCGGAGTGGTCGTCGTCCGACCAGGGGTTGACGGTGGGCTGGCTCATTTGTTTTCTTTTGCAATTTCAAGCAATACTTCCGCCAGTTCCTTCGGCATGGTGATCATCGCGTCGTGACCTGTCGGCAGACTGCGGAAATTCATCCCCAGCCCTGTGAGCTTCTTTTCTTCGGCGGCAATGTCTTCATCCGTCATACCTTCGGAGCAGCGGATGAACGTGGACGGGATGGATTTCGTCTTTGGGTTTTCGAGTGTGACGGGTGTGGTCAGTGTCTTCAACGGATGCGGAGTCAGTTTCGATTGCACCCGTTCCAACTCCGCGCCATTGATGCCGAACGTCCACTCCATAATGGGCGGACAGCGCCACGCATTCCCACTTTCGGTCGCTTTCTTCTTGAAGAAGTCCCACGTCTCTCCGATTAGATCCGCCAGCGATTTTCCGTTTTCGGGAACAATGCCATCGAGATTGACGATGTGCGCGACGCGTTCGGGGATTTTGTCCGTGACGACGTGAGCCATGAATCCGCCCGAACTGTGACCGACGAGAATCACATCGCGCAGGTTTTTGGATTCGCACAGGTTCACAATTTCTTGAACGTGCGTGTTCAGGTCAATGTCATCATTTAGCATATCGGCGCGTTCGGCGAGTCCAGCCAATGTCGGCGCGTGGACGTCGTGTCCCGCCGCTTTCAACAGCGCGGATAATTTCTCCCAGCACCAGCCGCCGTGCCACATGCCGTGAATGAGGATGAAGGTGGTCATATCGTTTGGTTCTCCTTTGGCGATTTTAGAGTTGAAGCGCAAGTGTATGTGCAGGGTGGAAATCAGCAAATGACTTTTGTTACAAATGGTAAATTCAAAAGCGGTTCATCGAATCATACATAAAGGTCGAATGTTATTTTCCCGTCGCTGTGATGAGGTCACAGATCAGATTAGGGTTAAGGTAGTCATTCATGCCCACTCCAAATAAAAGCGTCAACGGTGGATACGGTTTGAAAATCCAGTTGTTGATAGATTGGAAAACCCGAGGGCGTGGCGAAAAGGACGGCTTCCTTGTATCCCGCGCGGCGGGCGGACTCCATGGCAGCGAGGGTGAGGGCTTTACCAAGTTTTTTGCCGCGATGCTGGGGCAGGGTGGTGACGTGGTAAATCCCCGCACCATGTTCGGCTTTCAACAAGGTCGAGATGGAGCAAGGCGCACCCTGCCAGCGCGCGAGAAAATGTTCAAACATGGGATCAGGTTCGGCGAGCGAGTTGGCAAGGATTTGTTGAAAATCCGTGCGGCTCGCTGCTGGTTCGTCAAAGCCTTCCATGAGGACGTTCAGCCAGTTGGCTTGCTCCTGTTGGGATTGGACGCGGACGATCTCAACCTCTTGCAGGAGAGGCAGTTCGGGCAGGTTGTCAAGTCCGCGCGACATGCAAGGCATTCCTGTGAAATGTTCGAAGCGAACATTTTTCGAATTCAAATAATCGCCCAATCCAGGCGTGCCAGAGTCCGACCAAACCGCCCAGAAAAACGGGAGGTCCTTCGAGAGGAAGGTTTCGAGAATTGGATCAATGACCTTGCTTAAATCTCCCGCGCGGATTTTTGTGCTGACAACGCCATTGAAACGGTACAAACTCCGACGCCCCGTCGTAAACCAGGCGACCTCATCGGTTTCGATGAAGTCGCCGTTCAGCAGGCGGGCAATGGCTTTGTAGTAGGTCAGGATATTGTCTTCAATTAATTGGATGTGATTCATATAACCATCCTGTTAGGAGGGCGAGGAAGAGAGAATGATTCACAACATGGGGTTCAGGGTCGACGTTAGAGAGCGTCTCTTACGCGGAGGCGTAGCAGACGTTCTCTAACGTCAGGATGATTTTCGGTTTTAGGTTTTGACATCCTTGCGGAACATGAACAGCAACACGGTGAAGATCGCGTTGATGATAAGCGGAGGTCCCGCCTGGGCGAAGTTCAACATGCCCGTAAAGAGTTGGTAGGCAAAAACTACGACATGTCCTGTCGTAAGCGCGAGGATGACGCGCGAGAGTTTGCCCAGCCCGTCCCCGCCGCGCGCCGCGAGGAATGCGGTGTACGCGAAGGTGAGGGTTAACTGTCCGTAAAGCATGTTTAAGGTTTTATCGGGCAGGGTATTGGAAAATACTTTTTCCGCGACGCTCGGCAGGAAGATGAACAGGATGCCGAAGATGGTCAGGTAGGCGGTGATGAAGTATAGGGTGACTTGCAATCGTTTGCTCATTTATTCTCCTTTTTTGTTCTCTGAGTATGGACGTTCTCTAACACCAAATAGATTCAATCTACATCGGCTTGCGCGCGCGGAAACTGATTCCCTGCGTGCCGAAGTCCAGCGCGTCCGAAGGGTCGGGCGTGTCTATGTAACTGTTGTATTTGTGGACGATTTTGCCGTCTTCAAAACCAGCCGCGCTCACGGCGCGGAGCAACTCTGCATCCAGCAGAGCACCGGCAATTCAGCCAGTCCAGAGCGAGATGTCGTCCATTGCATCGGACGGCACTTCGCGCTCGACGAGGATATCGCCAACCTGCAATCGGCCGCCTGGCTTGAGGATGCGGAACCACTCGCGCAGGGTCGCGGTCTTGTCGAGGGTCAGGTTGAGGACGCCGTTGCTGATGACCACGTCCGCAAAGTTATCGGGGATGGGAAGCGACTCGGCGAGTCCTTCGCGGAACTCGACGTGGGACGCGCCCATCGCTTCAGCCCCCGCCCGCGCCTTTTTCAACATCTCGTCGGTCATGTCCACGCCGATGACTTTGCCCGTTGTGCCGACCATTCGCGAGGCGATGAGGGAGTCGAAGCCCGCGCCCGAGCCAACGTCCACGACGATTTCTCCAGCATTGATCGCGCCGACAGAAAATGGATTCCCCGTCCCTGCGAAAGAGGCGATGTTCGCTTCGGGCAGGTCGGCGTAGAGGGCTTCGTCATAACCGAGCAGGTTCGCAAGGCGTCGCCCTGTGTGGAAGTGATAGCCCTTGTTCGGGTCGAGCGCGACGTTGGTGTATTCTTTTTTGATCTCCACCCTCAGTTCTTCGAGCGAAATTTTTGGAAGGTTTTGATGGTGTGTCATTTTATCTCCTTTGGTAAAACAAAAAACGACGGAAAAGATTTTTTCGGGCAACCTCCTTTCCCTTGTTTTAGGGCACAACGTCGAACAGCCGCGCCCGACATTCACCTTACGGCTTCACTACAATCAACGCCGCGGGGATTTCAAACGTCGCTAAATTTTCGCCGCTGACCACGTCCGCCCATTGGATGGTTTGAACCAGGGTGGACGTGGAGCCGTTGACGATATACACCTCGACGACGGTTTTGCCGATGCTGCCGCGCCCAATGGTGATGGTCAGGGGCGAGTCTCCGAGTTTGGCGGGGAACAGGTCAACGATCATCTCGACGGATTTGCCCGCGTTGGCGCGGTCAAGCGATTGGGTGAGGACGAGCAGGCTTTCGTTCAGGTCGGCGATGGCCTGGGTCGCTTCGGCGCTGGCGGAGGCGATCAGCGCATTCTTGATTTGGATGCCGCCCAGTTTGATCGTCGTCCAATCGGAGGAGGTGGTGATCTTGAGTTGGATTTGCTCAGGCTGTTGGAGCGCTTCGGGTTCGGACGGGGTGATGGGAATCGTGTCGGTCAGGGGAATCTCGCCGCGCAGCATTTTCGTCGCTTCGCCCGCGAGACGCAGATACCAGTCGCTCGGCAGGCTTTCCCCGTCGGTGTCCATTGTGATGACTTCGATCCCCGCAGGGATGTCGGCTGACGTTTCCGCGATTTTGTACATGGCGGTCGATTCGTCCACTTCGTCGAACATGGCGTTGTAAATCATGGTCGCGTCCAACGACAGGGCATCGTATACCTGACGCCAATACAGCCGTCCGCCGCGGCGGGGTTGTTCGTTGAAGGGACGACCCACTGGATTGTGATAGGAAGTTCCAGGATACACGACGGGCATATATTCCGCGCCGCATTCCTGCGCGGACACCATGTCCGCGCGGACGGTATTCCTGTAGTAGTTGTCCACTTCGGCGTCGGAGGCGGCGACGCCCACCGTCCACGGGCTGATGATGTCGAGGGCGCAGTAGAAATCCTTCCAGGCGGATTCCCTGCGGGCGGGCGCTTGAAGCGTGCGCCAGAATATCGGCACACCGCCGAGGACGATGGCGCGGTATTTCGGGTCGGGGTTGTTTTGGAAGAAGTCGAGCAATTCCATCGCTTCCGCCGCGGTACCAGGACGGTCGTCGAAACCCAAGCCCCAGATGGCGACGACGGGCAATCCGTTGTGGTGGAGGTATTGCGGGCTTTCGAGAATCTTTTGCGAGTCAACGAGATATTTCCAATCGCGTTCCAGCAATGTGACCACGTTGTTGCCTTTTTCGTTCGAGCCAGTCACATCGTACATGACCGCCCAGGCGCGACCATAGGTCTCCGAAGCGTCGCGGACATTGACCAGCAGGTCGGTGTGAAAGTCGCGCCATTCGGGATACGCCAGTTGCACGCCGAAGCGTTGCAGGAAGACGCCGTCAATGCCGTATTCGCTCATCCATTGGAAGTGGCGCAGGACGGTTTTGTCGTTCGCGCTGGTGTAAACATAGGCGGGGCTTCCGTCGGGAAGTTTCAGCGCGGTGGGGCATTTCTCGTCGTCGGTCAGTTCGCGGGTGTCGGGGAACATGTCCACGCGGTAACTTTCGGCGTTCAACTTCGGAAAGCCGTCGTGAATCCAATGGTAGTAGCCGTTGTAAATGTTCGTGCCGTCGCCGGGGCAGGAGAACCAGCCTTGATAGCCCATCATCAACTTGCCCGTGAGCGTGGAGGGGTCAATGGTGTCGTGCGGCAGGATGGGCAGAGGCGGCGTGGATGTGGCGGGCGGGAACGGAGTGTTTGTCGGCGCGGAGGAGGAGGAAGCAACAGTGGGGATGACGGTCGATGTGATAGTAACAGGCGTGGGGGAGGTCGAAGCGGGGGTACATCCGCTTAAAAGAATGGTAAGGATGAGAATCAGTTGGATAGTACGCATTTGTTTTTTCATATAGTTACTATATTGTTGGAGATGGTTCTACACGATTTTCAAGAACACCAAAATAAGCATGATTGCCCAAAAGATGAAGATGCAGAGGTATAACAACCAGAACATAACCGAATGTGAAAATACAAATCTGCTTTCTTGATCTGTTGGCGCTTTCGAGAACTTCTTCAAGAATCGAGGCACAACTTGAGAATGTGTCAAGACAGAAAACACTCCCTGGTCTTCGCCCAATCCCATTGTTTTTTCAAGTGTGTATCCTGCCTTTAGTAGTTTCATCAAGAGTTGGAGCGTGCGGAGTTCCAACATTCCACAGATGAATGTAAGGATCAAGCCAAGGATCGAGATCAATATCCTGGAGAATTCGGGGGAATCTGTCTGGAAAAATGCGCTGGCAAGGAATCCGTCCGCGGCGACTGAAAGTCCAGCGACCGTGAAACGAACTTGCACGAGGTTATTGTGATAATCCACAATGCTGTTATAGCCAACGTTTAGGTTTTCAAGCGGTATATCAGGGTTTCTTTTTTTCATGGGCTGTTATCCTGCAATAAATCTTTGTTACTTCAATCCATCCCGCAATTGACTTGCGAGACTCGCCAACTCTTCCAACTCGGATTCATTGAGACACGTCCACGGCGCTAAGGAACATTTGTCGGTCAAAGGCGCCTCCTGCGTTGGGACAGTCATTTCAAAACTTCGAATTCAAGCCCAAGTGAGATCAACTCATCTGTAATTACCCTGCTCCCCTGCTCGGTGTAATGGCCGAGTCCGTCTAACCATTCACCTGGAGGTCTTGATTCTTGAAAGTATGGGTCGGGCAGGGCGCGCACCACTACAACCCCGCGCTTCTGGCTTTCCTCTTCCACGAATTTCTGGAACTCGTGGTAGTACATTTTCATAACTTCGATGGTTTCCGCTTTTCCCATCGCGCCAAAGCCAGGCAATTCGAATTGGTAATAATGATCATCAATGATGAACACTCGAAGAAGAACGGGCGATCCCGTGCGCAGTTCGGTCAGTAAGTCTATAATGGCGGTGAAAATTTCCTGCTCTTCTTGTATGGCTTCACGTATGCAATCTTGATTGTCCTCGCCACCGCAGATTTTGCCCGCGTATAGTCCCTCTGGGACGTTGAGAAATTCGAGATGGAAATCGAAGGTGATGATTTCCGCGTTCTTGACCAGATCGCGTAATTCTTCGTTGGTGCGCATATTCTCCAGGATTTGATACGGCTCCCACCTCTCCTGCTCGTGGATTACAACCTTAACACCCGCCTCTTGCTCGATGTAGGACGCAAACTGTTCGGGGATGTCGCTGGTCTCTTCGCGGGTCATCACCCCCATGACAAGGTAAACCCATGTCTCACGCGGTCCGCATGCGGAGGGACCGAACAGCAAGGCAAACAGAATTGTGAACCGAACTAGATTTTTCACAGGAAACTCCTTTCATTAATTGTTTAACCCATCCCGCAATTGACTTGCGAGACTCGCCAACTCCTCCAATTCCGACTCGCTCAAACACGCCCACGGCGCGAAGAAGAGGCGCTCCGTCTCCGCTTCGACCTCCGCCCGAACCTGTCTGCCCGCCGATGTGATTTGAATCTTCCCCGAGGCGTCGTCCACCCACCCGCGCTTCGCGAGTTCCTGCACGTCCTCAGCATGGACTTCGCGCGTCACGCCGCGACGGTTGGTTTTCTCGTGCAGGTCGTCGAAGGTCAACGTGTCGTTTTGCGAAAGGCAGTCGAGAACTTCCCACGCGTGACCGTCAATACGATGAGCCTGCCATGTCGTGATGTACGCGTCATCGCGATAGCCTTCCATTTCCAGACAGCGCCCAACAAAACCCGGGACCGAATCCCTCATGCCAATCCGATCGTACGATCTGCGTTTGTGACTTGTGGTGAATTGGATGGGTGGTTCGGGCATTCCAAGCGCGACATTTGCAATGCGGGTGAGAAGGTTGACCAGCCTATTCAAAGCCTCCTCGGGCATGGGACGTAACGAGACAATGGAATCATTTGCCGCCTGGAACACGCGATGGACGGCAATGTTTATCCCCAACTCCGTGGCGCGATATTGACCTTGACCGTCGAGAGTCAAAAAACCCTGCTCCACCGCAGACACGAGACGCGTTTCATTGACCTGTTGCAAGCCGTAAGGAAATATCCGCATGAACTCAGCCAGCGTGAACGAATCAGGGGCGAAGAGATTGACCGCCGCCACCCACGAGAAATAATCGGGCGAGAGTCCCAGTTCTTCGGCAGCCTTGTCCATGGCGGGATAGGCGTAGTCGCCGAGAATGTCGGAACTTTCTTCGAGAACAGACCAGATTGAAATGAGATTCATATAAGCCTCTTATTTCTTCAACCCATCCCGTAATTGACTTGCGAGACTCGCCAACTCTTCCAACACGGACTCATTCAAGCACGTCCACGGCGCGAAGAAGAGACGTTCCTTCTCCGCTTCGACCTCCACCCAAACTTGTTTTCCATCGAGGATCTTGACCCACGTCTGCTGCGCTTTGACGGTGAGTTTGCCGATGAAAACAGTGATCGGAAGAACGACGAGCAGAACGAGCAGGTTTACGAACATCTGAAATTCTCCTTTCGTAAGTTCATATTTCTCATGTCATTGCGAGCGAAGCGAAGCAATCCCCGATGCAACGATGGGATTGCTCACCTGCCCTGGTACGGCTTAAGCCGCACGGTGCCAGGGTCGTCGGGTCGGGGTCTGTCTCGATACACAAAAAAACGCTACTCGACCACCGACCCTCCTCGCTATGACAAGTGTCATCCTTCCAGCGCCTTTTTCAAGGCGTTCATGGTGTCGTCCATTTGTTTGTCCATCTGGCTTTTCATCATCCCCTCCGCGAGTTTGAAGAGACCGCCGAACTCGCCTTCACCTGTCATGGTGGCGAGAGTCCCGCCGTCTTCCGCAGTGAAAGTGAAAGTACCCTGCATGGAGACCGGCGCGTCGATAGTCTTGTACGCGTAACGGGTGGGAGGCTCCCAGACGGTGACTTCAGACTTCATTTCCATCTTCTGACCCAATAACTTGGAGACAAAGGCATACTGCGTCCCAACCCGCGTCGCGCCTTCGGTCAGGGTTTTGGATTCGATGAATCCGACCATCCATTTGGAGGCGTTGGCGAAGTCGGTGGCAAAGGCAAATGCCTTCTCGGGCGTACAATTGATGTGGATCGATTTTTCGAGTTTCATGAGGATTCTCCTTTTGATTAGATCCGACGCTAGAGAGCGCCGGTTACGCATACAACGCGCAGCGGACGCGCCGAAGGTGTCTAACGTCCGCTCAACCACATGCGTCCCAACCAGATCGCCCAAGTGGGATAAGCGATGACGGAAAGCGCGCCACCGATATACGTCAGCAGGTGATTCGGTCCGCCGAGGATGAAGCCAGCCGTCACCAGCACATAGCCGAGACCAGCCGCGATTCCCGTCCATGACAAACCGCGAGGCAAGGATCTGCTTGAATTGGCGAGCCAATTAAAGGTCACGAGCGAGGCACCGTAGACACCAAATACGAAAGTGACAATGTTGCCAAAATTCGTGCCTGTGATGACGAGCAATGCCTGAAGAGCCGCCCCGATCAGCATGGCAGCCGCGCCGATCAAGAACGCGATGAGGCTGGCTGTCGGCGCGGAAGCGCGATGGATTTGATACAACGCGAAAAGGATCAGGATCGCCGTTAACCCGATGACGACACTGCATACATCGTTGATCTTCCCGTACGGATCGCCCACGCTAAAAAAGATCACCAGGGTCACAGCGCCGATAATCGTGGCGATGGCGCTGACGATGGCAGACCAGCCTACAAGAAGAAACAAATTACGATTTGACATTTGTTATCCTTTCGATAATCTAGGGATAAGGAATGGAACGATCTTCTTGTATTCCAAATACGATTCGCCGAAGCGCAACTCCAGTTCGAGTTCCTCAAAGAATTTGAGGAAAAAGACATGGGCGGGGATCATGCCTAACGAAGCAGCGACCAGCACAAACGTCGAGGAGGAAGCGAAGGCGAGGGCAAGGGCGCAGAGATAGAATCCGAGCGACATCGGATTGCGAGTCCGCTTGTAGATGTCGTCGTCCACGATGTGTTTGGTGAGGATGAAGGCGTTGGTTCCGCTTCCGAGGGAGCGCAGGAGTTTGTTGGTGATGCCCATAAAATACAAACCTGGGATGGCGAGGAGGATGCCGAGCGCGAGGGTGAACGGCTTGAACGGGAGCGAAGGCAGACCGAGGAGCGCGTCGAAGCGGGTCAGACCTGGGTAGAAGATGGCGACAAGCGGCGGCGCGATTTCTCCCGCGAAAAAGAAGAAGTGCATGACGCGGCTGGAGCGTTCGGCGTTTTCTTTGGTGCGATGGGCGCGAAGCCAGACGCCAAGGACGAGCGCGGCGATGAAGAAGGCGGCGATGCCGATGAGGACGAAGTAGACGGTGAACATGGATTTCTAAAACGGCTTGGCGGTCATTAACCAGGTGATGACGGCGAATCCACCGTAGCCGATGACGGTGAGCAGAACGGGATTCGCCTTCGCCAGAATCGCAATGACCTCTTCATCGCTTTTGGCGGGTTCGGGCGGAAACCATTTTCCTTTGACGCTGTAACGAATCCCCGCCGCTTTGCGCGCTTCGCTGTAAATCCCCGTGCCCAATGACATCATCAAAACGACAATGGCGATGAGCAGGACGAGCGAGGCCCAGATCCAGCCGCGCCCCCACCATCCGCCCATGAAACCTGCGATGATTCCGAAAATGAAGAAGGCGTACAGCGCGTAGAACATCACGGGGTATGAAGCCGCCGAAAGGTCGAGCAGAGCGCGGACGCGGTTGATGTCGCGTTCCTTTTTGAGGGCGAACGAAACCGCCGCCGAGACTCCGTGCGCCAGCAGGTATCCGAGAACGCTGGCAACGTGCAGGAAGACAACGAGTTGGTAAAGCATGTAATTACTCCTTTGGTGAACTTTGTATTTTGGCTGGCGCTATTGGGATTTATTCGCGCGCCTGACAAGGAAAAACCAGACCGCCATTCCCAACCAGGCAACGCCTTCCAAATAGCCCAAGGGCGAATCCATGTAATTTCCGCTCCACTGGGCGTAAAAAGCGATGATACATCCCAAAAAGTATGCCAGAAAACCCGTGAGCAGGATCGCATCAAGCGCGCTGGATGGAGGCGCATTGCGCACCGACCAAAACAGGATGGCGAGGCACAGGGTCAAAACAATCGCCAGGTACGCGAGGAAATTAAAGCCGCTGCCAGTCATGGAAAAGCTGGCGACTGTCAGCAGGAAATACAGAACGCTGGCGACCGTGAGAACGATTTTCGGTTTCATTTGATTTTCTCCTTTACTTCATATTCGCGCGACCGACCAGGAAGAACCCGCAGGCTACGATCAGCCACAAGGTCGGTGGGATGTAGCCTGCGGGCGAGTCCATGAACTGTCCGCTCCATTGAGCATAATATGCAATGAGACTGACGGCAAAACTGGCGAGAAAGCCTGTCATAAAGATCGTATTCCGCGCCTTCGACGCTTCTTCACCGCGCGTCATCAAGAACAACGCGCCGAGCGACATGCTAAAGATGCTGTACGCCCAGGCGATGAAGTCAAAGCCGCTGACCATGAAGAAGCCTGCAAATCCATCGAGCAGAAAATACGCGCCCGCTATGGTGAGGAAGAGTTTTGGTTTCATTTTGAGTTCTCCTTTGGTGAAAATTATTCCGCCTTCGTTTGCCGCAGGAACATGAATCCCGTCGCGCCGAAGAGCAGGTGCAAGATCAGGATGGGAACCGTGTTCTGCCATCCGCGAAAAGTCCAGATCACGTTTACGACAGAGTAGGCGAAGAATTCCAGGCAGACCATCGCCCAAATGAAGAATCGGGCGCGGGACGGGTCGCGGCTGGCAACTTCCATCAACGCGCCGAGCACGATGAAGACCAGCATCACAACGAAGTTCATGTCCATGGATGCCGCCACGGCAAGTTCGTCCGCGGCCTGAGCGGACGGAAGACCTCCCGCGTACATTTCGGGGTTGAAGACTGGAAGCACAAGACCAGTCGACCCAATGAGCAAATACCACCCGCCGACGATCCGCAGCCACCATTTGAGTTTGTTCATTTTGTCATCTCCTTTTTTGACAAATCACTTTTGGATGAATTTTTCATCCATGCTTCGAGAAAAGTCGTGAGCTCTTCGAAATATTTGAACCCGATGGTGTCTCCTTTCTCCTTCAGTTTATTGCATCAATCCATCCCGCAACTGACCTGCGAGACTCGACAACTCTTCCAGCTCAGACTCACTTAAACACGCCCACGGCGCGAAGAAGAGACGTTCTGTTTCTGCTTCAACATCTTCACGAGTTTTTTTGCCAGCGGGAGTGATTTGATACTTGCCCGACTCTTCCTTTACCCATCCACGCTTCACGAGTTCCTGTAGATCATGAGCGTAGACGTCTTGAGGCACTCCCCACGCCTTTAACTTCTCGTACAGTTCATCGAACGCAAGCGCTTCTCCGCTATAAAACTTATCAAGCATATCCCATGCGTGACCTTCAACCCGATGTGTCTCCCACGTTGCAACGTACACATCGTCGCGGTATGCCGTGACTTGATCAAAGTAGTAGATGATCAATCTGGGCAAGGACGCTTCTTTTCCAGGATTCATATTGTTTCGTTTATAGGCGCTTAACCATTTGGTTGGCGGTTCAGGCGCGATGGACGAGGCATCGGCAAGCCAAATTAGGTAATTTACAAACTGTTGCAGTTTCTCGGCAGACATGGGTTGCAGTTGAGCGACGGCTTCGTCAACTGCCTGAGTAATTTGCTGAATGACGCTCGCCCCATTCTCTGAGAGGCGATACTTCCCCTCCTCCGCAACCAAATACCCCTGTTGCGCGGCGGATGCAAAGCGTTCTTCAATCAAGCGCGCCAACCCATACGGGAACAGGTGCATGTAATTTTCTGTAGTTATGGGTTCCGCGCCAAAAAGAACTGCCGCCGCAAACCAGGTAAACCAGCCTGGCGGGAGATTTAATTCAGGGATCAATTTCATCAGAACGGTATTGGGATAACTGTCAAGCGGTTCATATGCCTCTTCGAGGGCTGACCAAAGGGATTTCAGATTCATGATAAGTCTCCTCGGTTTTCTACTGGATTATTCAACCCATCCCGCAATTGACTTGCGAGACCTGCCAATTCTTCCAACTCGGACTCGCTCAAACAATTCCACGGCGCGAAGAAATATTTATCGGTCAAGGCTTCGGCTTCTTCGCGGATTCGTTTCCCTTCGGCGGTGGCTTGAAAACCGCCCGCGGTTTCTTCGATCCATCCATGCGCGACGAGTTCCTGTAAGATGCTGGCGTATTCGTCACGGGAGATGCCGCGAAAGCCAAGTTCATCGAAAATCTTATCGAGTGTGTTGTTCTTCCCTCCCCATACTTCGCTGAACACTTCCCAGCGATTGCCTTCGATGTTGCGAATCCGCCGCGCCGCCATGTGCGAGTCCATGCGGTGGAAATCCAGTTCCTTGAAGTAGTGGATGAAGAGTCTGGGCAGAGGTGCGTCGCTGGGAAAGGTGCGTTTGTAATTTTTGTAAACCGTCTGGCAAAAGTGCGATGGCGGTTCGGGCGCGGCGTCTGTCGCTTCGCACAATCGAATCAGGGTGTCCACGAGTCGTTTGAGTTCACTTTGCGGCATGGGCTGGAGCGGCGCGATCGCATCGGTGAACGCCCGCATAACCGTTTGCGTGATTTCCTCCCCCTTGTCTGTTGCGCGATACCCACTTCCATCGAAGGACAAATATCCCTCCTGCGCGGCAACAGAAAAAGATTCGTGAAATACCTGCTCCGCGTCGTACGGGAAAATGCGCTGATATTTTTCGAACGTGACCGCTCCATCGGGGAACATGACCACAAACGGTCCCCAGCCGCCAAACCCCTTGGGGACAACCTTCTCTTCGATCATCTTGCGATAGACCGAGGAAACGACCTTGTTGAGCAGGTCATAAGATTCTTTGCAATCCGACCAGATGGAATTGAGATTCATGGAAGCCTCCTATTGCCTCAACCTATCCCGCAATTGACTTGCGAGAGTGGATAACTCCTCCAACTCTGACTCATTCAAACACGCCCACGGCGCGAAGAAGAGACGTTCCGTCTCCGCTTCGACCTCCGCCCGCGCCTGTTTGCCCGCCGATGTGATTTGAATCTTCCCCGAAGCGTCGTCCGCCCACCCGCGCCGCGCGAGTTCCATGATGTTCTCCGCCAGCAGTTCCCGCGTCGGGACGCGCCGTTTGGCTTTTTCGAACAAGTCATCGAAGGTCAGCGCGTCGTTTTGAGTCAGTTTGTCGAGCGTCTCCCAAACATGACCCTGAACCCCGTGCGCGCTCCAACTCGTGATGTACATGTCATCGCGGAACGCCGAGAGCGCCCCAAAGCGGACAATGAAATCTTCGAGCGGAGATTTCGTCCCATAGCGGCTGTAGTTTTCGTGTTTGTGGGAAAGATAGAAATGCGAAGGCGGTTCGGGCGCGGCGAGCGAAGCATTGACCAATCGTCCGAGATATTCCATGAGCCTTTGCTCATCTTTGTCAGAGATTGGTTTCAGGCTGGCAAGCGAGTCCCCAGCGGCGCGCCATAACTTCTGCGCGATTTCCATTCCCTTTTGAGCGCGGACATACCCGCTATTTCCATTTGAAATCAAATATCCCTTTTGCGCGGCGGCGGTGAAACTTTCCTCATTTTCCCGCGGCTGACCGTAAGGAAACATGCGCATGAAATCTGCGACGGTGAACGTCTCCGCGCCGAAGAGCCAGACCGCCACGAGCCAGGTGAAAAAATCGGGTTCCAAGCCCATCTCTTCGGCGGTTTTGTCTATGGCGGGATAACCGTACCCGCCGAGGATGTCATAGATTTCTTCGAGCGCAGACCAGGTGGGATTGAGGTTCATCGTGATTCTCCTTTACATCTTCCAATTCACCACCGCATTGAACACCGCTTCCCAATACCGAAGCGCGTCTTCCTTGACCGCTTTCACGCTGACCATGCCTCCGCGTTCGCCCGTTTCAGTGGGCAGGGCAAAGTTGCCGATGGCGATCAGCGCGTCGCGCGTCTCGTCGGTGTTGGCGGCAACATATTCGGCGGAGGGGATGAGGGTCAGCGTGGACGATAAGTACAGCGAGCCGAAATTGCGCTCCCTGAACAAATCCCTGATTCGTTTTGGCGGGCTTGCGGGATGGTTCGATGGATTCATGCTGGCGCTCCTTTAGCATTTCGAATCGCACACGAAACGATCATAACGCTTCACCGAAGAAAAGCAATGACTTTCGTCACATCCCAAAGCGGAGGCCGCTTTTGATGATATGAAGCGCGCATCTCGAAGAAATCGAACCTTCCAACCACATCGTATCCGTTCTCCCATTTGCTATTGTTAGTTACATCCAAACCGACCCGTTCAAAGGAAATCTCGTTTTCTATATTTCCAATATTCTGCCATTGACCTGTCTCGACGGCATAGAACCCGCCGATGATTCCTCGCGATCGGATGATCATCAGATACAGATCGGTCGCTTCGGTGGCGACAGAGAATCTCCTTCGGTCTCCTTCCAGATTGTGTTCCAGGAAAATGCCGCTGCCGCCCAAGACACATTCCATGCAATAGCCCCGATTTAACGACACATATTCTCCAGAATTGCCAGAGAGAAGAATCCCCGCGCGTTGGAAGTCAAATAGCGGCTGTGATTTCAAGTGGATTAATATGACGAAATCTCCTACAGGCAATGACGTCCACAACAGATTTGCCTGTTGTCCTCCCGCCAATACGCTCTCGTCCCCGCCTATAATCTCCAGCCAGCCGTCTTCCTTTACTTTGTAATGTGACATGTCTTCGTTCTGCCACGTCCACGCGGGATTCAAGTTACCGTTGAAGTCGTCGCGGAAGATCGGCTCCTGCGATATCGCGGGCGCTTCGGCGATGATGTCAGAATTTTCCTTCGGCGACGGAATATTGGATCCCGACCCACATCCCATTGCATAGAGCGCCAGAATCGTAATAAAGCGGAGAACGCGGGCAGAGAAAACCCTGGTTGGCGAAATGCCCACAATCCTTTTGGGATTATTCATGGCAACCTCCTTACGTGAGACGCGCGAAGAGTTTCCTTATCAGTTGAACGATCAACCCAATGAATGCGGCGAGCCATGCCACAATGGCAAGATAGATAAAGTAACGCGGGATGAGGAACAGAAAATCGAGCTTCAGGGCTTTGGCGAGTTGAAATGTACAGACGGTGTACATGCCGAGGGGAAAGACCAAACCCCAGTAGGAGGGATCGTACGTGATCGGGAAGCGTTTGTAACCATGACGCCAAACGCCGAGGATGATGAGCAATGGAATCCACCAGGTCGCAGTCGCCCAAAAGAGCAGGGTAATGCCTTTCAAGAAAGGCATCATGTCCACAATGATTTTCCAGTGATTGGCTTCAAGGATCAGGATCGAGCCAGCCAGCGTGGTGATCGCCATGGCGCCCATGTTGATCCAGTAGGGAGGCGTCAACTCCGCGGGGCTGAATTTGAAGAATGTGAAGCGATAAAAGATCAGGGAGGTGACGAGAAGGTAAAGCAGAAAACCAAGCAGGAACATGGATAGCGTCAGAAAAAGAATCGCCTCAGCCCACGTCCCAAAGTGATCGGCAATGCTCGCGCCCGTCACGGAAATGGATTGAGTGGAAACCACGAGTAAAAGCCAACCGCCGCTCAAGCCGTTTTCGAGCGATGGCTTGGTCTCGCGCACAGTCACGGCTGTGATGAAGGTGTACATTAGAACACACCACAGAATGAGACTCACCAGCCAGAGGATCGCGGCAACTTCGGGAAGATCCGCGATGA
Organism: Anaerolineales bacterium; assembly: GCA_015075725.1. Classification (NCBI taxonomy): domain Bacteria; kingdom Bacillati; phylum Chloroflexota; class Anaerolineae; order Anaerolineales; species Anaerolineales bacterium. Next base: position 4,570,693 of record JABTTV010000001.1, read on the forward strand.
CGTGAAACTGCCTGCCAAGCACGGAGGTCCCCGCGACAGTCGTGAAGAATCCGTGTCCGCGCTCGTGGGTGATCAGGTCGGCGACGACCCTGCCGAAATTGCGAAAGACGCGGAGGAGCGTCAACAGCCACAAGATCGCGTAAAACCCCACATTGGCGATAAAAAGAGACCATGCGATCAGGGGCATGTTCTCCAGTTTGGCGGCGATGGACACGATGCCCGTCGCCATGACGAGCGCGAAATAGGCGGGATGAAGTTCCGCGCTTTCGCGGAGGAGTGTGTGAAAGAGGCTGGACTTGGATTCGCTCATTGCATGTCAAGGGAAATCAATGGCGCACGTTTCTGCGCCCATTTTGCGCCGAGGGTGGCGAGTTCGTCTTCGCCCAAGAACTGATGCGCCATGCGGAAGAGGATTTGTTCTTCCTTTTGGAAGTGTCCGCGCGTGACTTCGATCATTTGCTTTGCGAGGGCGCGGGCGGAGTCGAGGTCGCTGGCGGATTCGATGGCGCCGAGCAGGTCGGTGATTTGGGTATGCTCGAAGCGCATGACGGCGAGAGGTCCGCCCGCTGTACCGAGGTGGGGTTCGAGGGCGGTGAAGAGCAGTTCGTCTTCGATGCCTGCGTGAGATTCGAGGGCGGAGGCGAAGGCGGCGATTCGGTTTTGGAGGCTGGAGAGGGAATCGAGCGCGGGGAGGGATTGTTCGATGTGCGCGAGCAGGAAGTGAAATACGCCGTGTTCGCCGAGGAGTGCGTGGGTGATTAACATGTAGGTTGGTTGAACGGGGAAATCTTTATGGGACGCGGACGAGCGCGGACGTACGCGGAGAAATTTTTATAAACATCCGCGTTCTCCGTGTGCTTCGCGATCCGCGTCCAATTGATACTCATGGGGGAGGCGAAAATACGACTCCCCCGCGCAGGATTTGCATAAGACCGTCCCTTCGCGGAGGAGTTCGCGTTGATTGATGATCTCTTCGCCGCAGATTTCGCACTCCGCGCGTTTGCCTGCCTGACCGACAATTTGCTTGATAGGAGTCGTCAGTTCGACGTGTTGCCAGTCGAGCAACAAATCGTCGGGGATGTGCTGGTAGCCGATGAGTTGCGCTTCCCAGCGGTTGCGGGCGGACGGGGCGTGGTCCCATGCCAGTTCGCGGACTCCCTGCCGCGGCGCGATGCGGACGGCTCCCTCAGTGAGCGAGTCAATGAAGGTCGCGGCGGTCTTGCCGTAGTCTTCGACGCGGAGGGTGCGCCTGCCGACGTAACAACCAGTCGCGGCGGAGAGTCCGTCCACGAAGCAGCCGTCCGTTTCGGCGATGGCGATGAGGCGTTTTTCGGGTTGGGGCAAAGGCAGGTCGAGCAGGAGTCCAGCCAAAAGTCCGATGCGAGCGCCGAGGACTTGCCGCGGGCAGAGGCGGTGATGATGAGTCGCGCTTTGGGAGAGGAGTTCATCCAAAGATTTCATGATTAGCGAAATCGGCTGCGATTCCAAATCACGACCTGATGTTCGCGCCAGAGATAGGAGAGGGGATAGACGAGCAGATGCACAAGTCGCGTGAACGGGAGGAGCAGGGCAATGACGAAGCCGTTGAGAAAATGGAATTTCACCCAGAACGGTAGCGCGGTGACATAGGTAATGTCGGGTTGGAATTTGAGGAGCGAGACCAGCCACGGGACGGCGGTGTGCAAGTACCAATCCGAGCCCCAGCGGTAGTAGTAGGCGACCCAGAATCCGAGACCGACTTGCAGGAAGAGGAAGAACAGCAGAATCCAATCGAGTTCGGAGGTGACTGCTTGCGCGCGGGCGTTTGCCATGCGGCGGTAGAACAGCAGGACGAGTCCGACCGTCGCCATCAGCGCGAGCGCGAGTCCTGTGATTTCGAGAACGTAGAGGCGGACTTGGTTGGCGGTCAACAATCCCCACAGGCTGGGGAAGAGCAGGGCGGTGAGGTGTCCGAGAAGGATGGTGATCAACCCGTAGTGCCACGGCACCGAGCCGAAGAACAGCATGCGGTTTTCGAGAAACTGCGACGACTGGCTGGAGACGGAATACGGGTCGAAGAAGAAACGGTAGATGGTGACGGCAATGGCGATGGCGATTGCCATGTAGGGAAAGCCGATGAACAGGGCGTTATCGAACATGGATTGCTCCTTTTGAGATTCTTTGAACCGCGAAGCGCGCGGAGAGCGCAAAGATTTTTTTCAACGCGAATGCCGCTAATGGGCGAATGACGCGAATTCTTTTTTATTTGCGAAATTCGCTTCTTCGCGTAATTCGCGTTAATTTGGTTTTGACTTCGCGACCTTTGCGGTCTTCGCGGTTGACCTCTTTCAGGCGGAGGGTTCCAACACGGTCAGGACTTGAAACTGGTTTTGCAGGACGGAGCGCAGCGCCTCCAACACGCCGTGGAATTGAGTGCGCTTTTCGGATTCTTCCTCCGCCTTGGGCGCTTCGGCGTTTTCGTCTTCGTCGAAGCCTTCGGATTTGGCGCGTCCCGTCATGCGATCCAACACGGGAAGCAGCGCGTCGCGGGCGATTTCCTGCGCCTGTGTCTCGTCGTGGGTGGTGGCAAGGAAGTGCAGGATGACGGCGAGATGGTCGGGCAATTCGTTTTCGGGGAAGACGAATCCCTCCGCGCTGTAACGCTGTTTCAACCCGACGAGAAAGACGCTGCGTTTGTAGGTCTCGCCGAAGAGGTGATAGCCGATGTACGGATGGCAAGCCGCGTCCAAATCGAACGTGCCTGTGTACACTTCTTCGAGTCGTCCAGGCGGGAGCGACGCGGCGTAGTCGTGAAATTCCTTCAACTGCGCGGCGGAGGCGGGGTCTTCGTCAATCAAGAGTCCCTGCGCTTTGATGGCGGCTTGGAGCGTGCCGCCCGCGGGGTATTCCAATATGCGGGCGAAGCATTGGTAGAGGCTTCGCATTTCGGTTTCGGTATACATTAGAACTTCCTCTTCGCGATCTTGTTGCGGACGCCGAAGCCCGCTTCGCGCTTGCGGTCGAGCGGGACTTCCCACGATTCGACGGCGACCTCACGCCCGAGCGGCGGGACAACGAAGCGTTCTTCGTAGGTCGGGAGCGACGTGAGGCGGAAGATGGCTTCCACTTCGTCGGCGTTGGTGTTGCCCTGCGCGAGCGCGGCGTCCACGTCGGCTTGTTTGTAGTCTTTGACTTTCTGCGCGCGCTTGAAGATTCTGACTGCGATGAGTTTGCGATAGACCTCTTCCACGACCTTGACGTTGCCGCCCGAGAACATGCTCGCCATGTACTTGATGGGCATGCGCGCCTTTTCCAATGAACTGATCATGGCGGGCAAGCCTTCATTGTCGAGTCCTGCCACGTCGTACTTGCCGTCTTTGTCGGTCTTGGCAAGGACGGGAAGCATGGGCGGGACGTAGTAGAGCATGGGCAGGGTGCGGAAGTCGGGGTGAAGCGGAAGCGCGATCTGCCATTTCTTGACGAACTTATAGACGGGCGAATTCTGAGCGGAGGTGATCATCGCGTCGGAGATTCCGTTGGCTTTGGCGGCTTTGATGACTTCGGGGTCGAACGGGTCTTGAATCATGTTCCGTTGCGCGGCGACCAATTCTTCGTTGGGGACTGAGGCGCATTTCTGGATTTGATCCGCGTCGTAGAGCAGGACTCCCAGATAGCGGATGCGTCCCACGCAGGAGTGGAAGCAGGCGGGGGGTTGTCCCGATTCGAGACGCGGGTAGCACAAAATACATTTTTCGGATTTGCCCGAAGCCCAGTTATAGTAAGTCTTCTTGTAGGGACAGCCCGAAATGCACATGCGCCAGGCGCGGCATTTTTCCTGCGAGAGCAAAACGATGCCGTCTTCGCCGCGTTTATAGATGGCGCCCGCGGGACACGCCGCGACACAGCCAGGGTTGAGACAGTGGTTGCAGATGCGCGGCAGGTAGAAGAAGACGACGCGCTCCAGTTCGTTGAGTTGCTCGCGCTCGTCGTCGGTGAGTTCGTCGAGATTGACATCGTTGCGGGCATAAAGGGGCGAGCCGCCCAGGTCGTCGTCCCAGTTGGGTCCCGCTTCGATGCTGTCCATCGGCTTGCCCGAGATCATCGAGATGGCGCGGGCGGTCGGCTGGTCGTCGCCTTCGGGCGCGTTGAAGAGATTCTCGTAGTCGTACGTCCAGGGTTCGTAGTAATCGTCAATGGTGGGCAGGTAGGGGTTGTAGAAGATGTTGCCCAGCGCGCCGAGTTTGCTGTGCAATTTCAACTTCAACTCTTCGTTCTTCTTTTCCCAGCCGCCTTTGTATTTGTCCTGGTCTTCCCACAGGGTGGGATAGCCCGTGCCAGGCTTGGTCTCGACGTTGTTCCACCACATGTACTCGGTGCCTTTGCGATCCGTCCAGATGTTTTTGCAGGCGATACTGCACGTATGACAGCCGATGCACTTGTCGAGATGGAAGACCATTGAAACGTGCGCGCGAATATCCATTTGTTTGCTCCTTGAAAAGTGTTCCCAATTCAGGATGGGTGGTTATTGCGGCCCATCCCGCATTACGACTCGACCAGCGTTGTTCCTTCCGCTACTTGAATTTGAAGTTTGCACGATGGACTGTGCCGTCAATCAACTTCACGACCAACTGGCGGCATGTGCCGGCCCATGACTTTTCCGTTTTCCACACGAAGGTGTATTGGTCAGAAGATGGGTCATAGGACAGACTGCTCGAACCGGCTGTGAAAGTGGTTTCAACGCCATCCACAGGGGTAGTTGAACTACAAGCAATCGGTTCAGACTTGGGATAGCCCGCCGCGAAGATATTCAGTCCATGGCCACCGCCAAGGCTGAACTTCACAGGAATGGCGCGCCCGGCATTGACCAGATTCAACGTTGGCAGATTATCCACTGGTGAAAAGAAGCCTGTGAAATTATAGGTTACGGTGTACGAAGTGCTTGCGCTGTTCGTATTGCCGGCATTATCCATCGCGTAACAAGTCACGGACTTTGTTCCTACACTGCTGGTATCGAGCGCGTCACAACTTTGCGAAGCCAGACCGGAGAGTGCATCTGCCGCACCGGATGTGACCGATGCTGAACCATTTAACATTACGGGATTGGGCGACACGACCGGGTTGAGGGTGGGCGGGGTGGTATCCACGACCCAGGAATGAGTGGCAGGGGTGGGATCGAGGTTACCTGCGCCGTCTCTGGCTCGTACTGCGAAGCCATGACTGCCATCGGTTAAACCAGTGAATACTGCTGGACCGGTGCAGGCTGAGAACGAACCGCCATCCAGTGCGCATTCGAAGGTAAGGGATGCGGCTGGAGTCACATCATCGGAACCATGGAACGTGAAGGTTGCCGCGGCGCTGTTGGTGGGATTCACAGGTCCACTGTCAATCACTGTATCGGGCGGCGTTGTGTCACCGACGGTTGTATCTTCAGGTGTCACGATCGCGACGGCCCAGGTGGAGAAGTGACCGACGACGTTGCTGAAGCGAACGATGGCAGGCGTGCCGCTGGTCGGCTGTCCGAGCGCATCGAAGGTCTCGACCAGCACGCAGCCGTCGGCGGTCGGGACGTCCGCGCCCGAGCAGATCGGGAACGCCTGGTAGACGCTGCCGACCGCGTCGCCCTTGGTCACCAGCGTCGCCGTGCCGGCGTCGAGCGCGTCGAGGAGCGCGGTCTGCGTGGCGGCGTCGAGCTGGGCGAGGTCGATGTCGAACGAGAGCGTCGCGTCGCGATTCAGCGTCGGGACCGCGAACATGAACTGGTACGCCACGATGGGGTCGACAGTCGCGGGGGCCCCGCCCGCATCGACGCCGTCCTCCGACGCCAAGGCGACCGGATCGACGCGGGTGACCATGAAGCTCACCGGCGTCTCGAAGGTTGCCGCCTGCACCTGCAGGTGCATCAGTGCCTCGGGGTGGGTCACCGCGAGGTCGAGCACGCCGCCGGGCGTGGTCCCGCTGATCCCGGTGTAGCCGGTCGCATCGAGCGAGATATCCCCGCCGACGGCACTGTCTCCCATATAGAATGTCCCCGTGCCCGTGGTCTCGACGGTGAGGTTGCCGCCCACGTCGGCCCCCGCGGACATGTCGACGGTAGCGTCGCCGTTGTCGACGACGACGAGATCGCCCCCCACGGTGGCGAGCGAGGACACGTCGATCGTCGTCATGGACGGGTTATCGCTGACCTCGAGGTTCCCTCCCACCGCCGCGAGCGACGACATGTCGATAGTCGTCATGGACCCGTTCTCGCTGATGTCGACCGACCCACTGACCGTAGTCAGCGACGACAGGTCGATGACGGTCGCGGCGGTCCCGACCAGCGTGAGATCGCCGCCGATGCCGGTCACGCCCGAGATCAGGATCGCGTTCAGCGCCGGGTTGCCGGAGAAGGACAGCGATCCGTCCACCGTCTCCAGCCCGCTCAAGTCCACGCTCTGCAGCGCGAGGTTGCCCGAGATCGTGATGTTGCCGCCGGCGCTCTGCAGGGCATGGAGGTCGATGACCAGCAGCTGATCGTTGCCGGTGAGGGTGACGTCGAGCCCGACGCTCGCCACGTTCGGCACCACGAGATACTCGCGGCCATCCACGTTGATCATGACGATGCTGCCCGCCACCGCGTTCAGGCTGTCGAGCAGCGCCTGCGAGGTGGCGAGATCGATGACCAGATCGTCCGGTGGCGGCGGCGGCAGGACCGCGCGGATGCGGTTGTTCTGCGTGTCGGCAATGAAAAGCGCGGCTCCCCTGACGCCCAGCCCCCAAATGTCCGAAAAGGTAGCGTCCAGCGCAGGGCCGCCGTCACCGGAGAAGCCGCTGACGCCCGTACCGGCGAAGACGGAGAGGATGCCGGTGTCGAGGTCGACCTTGAACACCTGGGCGTGATTCGAGACGTAGAGGTTGTCGGCCTCGTCGATGGCGATGCCATGAATATCACCGAGGTCCATGGTCGTCGCGTCACCGAAGCCCGGCGGGGTGGCGCCGCCGCCCGCGATCGTGGTGATGATGTGGGTGACGGCGTCGATGCGACGCACGGTGTTCGTTCCCAGCTCGACCACGAACAGATTGCCGGCGGCATCCGTGGCCACGCCACTGGGCGAGTTGAGACGCGCCGCCAGCGCATCACCGCCGTCGCCCTCCGAACCGCAATCTCCGGCCACGCCGGAGCCGGCCACCCGGGTGATGACGCCGGTGGCGATGTCCACCTTGCGCACGGTGCAGTAAATGAACTCGGTGAAATACACGTTGCCGGTCGGGTCGACCGCTATTCCCAGGGGTATCCCGATCCAGGCGTCTGTCGCCGGGCCGCCGTTGCCCCCGTGGCCGATGTAATCCAGGCCACGGCCCGCGAACGTGGTAATCACGCCGCTGCCGAGATCCACCTGGCGCACGCGGTTCATGCCGACGTCCGCGATGTAGAGGATGTCGTCTGCCGGGCTGAGCGCGATGGCCTCTATTGAACCGAGCTGCGCAGCGGTCGCCGGGCCGCCATCACCGCCGTCGCCATAAGCGCCGTTGCCGGCGATCGTGCTGATGACGCCACCCGGGCTGATGCGGCGTATGCGGAGATTGCCGCTGTCGGCGATGTACACGGTGCCGTCGGCTGCGACTGCCACATCGGTCGGACCGCTGAGCGCGGCCGCGGTGGCCGGGCCGCCATCACCCGAGAAGGTGGCGAGGCCGTTCCCGGCGATGGTGGTGACGCTCTGCGTAAGCGTTGCCGCGCGCGCGGGGTTGACAGGCGCAAGGCTAAGGACCATTGCCAATATGATGACAACCGATATAGTGCGGTTTTTGTTTTGAATAGTGAACATGGCTAAATTTTCCTTTCTAACGAACTAACCGGTAACAGGCGCGCCGTCGTCATCGCGCAAAGACGCTTCGATGCATGTGATGCTACACGTGTGACAGCCGATGCACTTGTCGAGATGAAAGACCATTGAAACGTGTGCGCGAATATCCATGCCATTGCTCCTTTTGCGGTTCGCGTATTGCGTATCGCATTATGCGTTATTGAGTCTTGCTTCCGTATGAAGAATCAACTGCCATTGACCGCCGCGGTTCACCCAGACGGAAGAGGCGTTGAAAGCGCCAGAGATATCCTGTTCTTTGCTAAAGTTTTCCGTGACAATCTTATAGACTACGACTGCCATGTCGCTGGTTGGGAATGTCACTTCCGTTTCGGTCAGTGAATACTTTTGCAGGCTGCACCAACGCGTTCCCTCAATCTCATCGCTCTTGGCGTTGATTCCATACGCGTATACGCCGCGGTAATCATCGGCGAAGAACTTGCCGAACTGCTCAGAAAACTCATCGAATTGTTCGGGATGTTTATTCTTTAGCGTTCCCCAAAGGGCGTTCTCGCTATCAATCAACGCCTTTTTCAGGGAACCATCCTTGATTTGCTCGTTCATCGTCTAACTCCTTGGTTATCCCTCATCCCTTCACTCCTCTCCCAGTGGGAGGGGGGATGGGGTGAGGAAAACAATCACCACTCCAACTTCTCCATCTTCCTCACCACGCAGTACGTATCGCGCGTGAACACGCCGATGGGTCCCCAATAGTTGAAGCCGTAGGTGAACTGGGCGTAGCCGCCCGCCAGCAGGACGGGGTTGATGCGCGTGCGCGTCAGGCTGTTGTGACCGCCCGCGCGCTTGCCTTTGCGAATCTGCGACTTGGGGATGAAGACCGTGCGCTCGACCGCGTGATAGTACAGGCACGTCCCAGGCTGGACGCGGGCGCTGACCGCCGCGCGTGTCACGACCACGCCGTTGTCGTTGTGGACTTCGACCCAGTCGTTATCCACAATGCCGACGCTTTCGGCTTCCTTGTCGTTCAACCAGACGGGATCCATGCCGCGCGAGAGGGTCAACATGCGGTGGTTGTCCTTGTAGGTCGAGTGGATGTTCCACTTGCCGTGCGGCGTGATGTAGTTCAGGATCAGGCTCTTATCGTCCACGGGGCTGTTCACGATGTCGCCGATCTTCTTCCAGTCGCCAGGCTTCGAGACCAGTTTGGGTTTGAACGTCGGCAGGTTTTCGCCGAAGTCCATGTAATACGGATGGTCAATGTAGAAGTGCTGGCGTCCCGTCAACGTGCGCCAGGGGACGCGCCGCTCCACGCTCAGGCACCAGGCGGAATACGCGCGCCCGTCGTTGACTATGCCCGACCAGCACGGGCTGATGAGCGTGCGGCGCACCTGTCGCGTCAGATCGTAGAAGGTCATGCGCACGTCGCGCACGCCTTCGGCGAGATCCGCCAGCGGCATTCCGACTCGTTCTTCCTCATGCTTGAACGCCGCGTAGGAGACTTCTCCGTTCGTTTCGGGCGCAAGGAAGAGCAGGACGTTTGCCGCGTCAAGCGCGTCTTCCACCGACGGATATTTGTTCCCGCCCCATTCCACGCATCGCATGTGACGCGGGTCGGGCGAACCGCCGACGGGATTCTTCAGCAGGTCGTCGTAGAACTTCGCCACGTGGATTTGCACGCCGTTGCCGTTGATTCCGTCCGTGCGGATGTTGGGTCCCAGCGAGATGAACTTGTTGTAGAGGTTGGCGTAATCGCGCTCCACCACGCGGATGTGCGGCATGGTCTTGCCTGGAATCGGTTCGCACTCGCCCGTTCGCCAGTCCAACACTTCGGCTTGCGAAAGTTCGTCGGGCGTGTCGTGCATGAGCGGACCCGTCACCACGTCCTTGAGCGGAGTCGGGAAGATATCGGGCGCCATTTCGCTGACTTTCCTGGCGAAGGCTTTGAAGATTTCCCAGTCCGTCTTTGACTCCCACACGGGCGGCACAGCCTGCCCGAGCGGATGGACGAAGGAATGAAGGTCGGTGGTGTTCAGGTCGTTCTTCTCGTACCAGAACGCGGCGGGCAGGACGATGTCCGAATACAACGCGGACGAGTCCATGCGGAAGTTGAGGTCAACCACGAGATCCATTTTGCCGCGCGGCGCGGGTTCGCGGAACTTGACGGTCTTGACCTTGTCCCTGGCGTGTTCCTCCGCGATGATGTTATCGTGCGTGCCGAGATAGTGACGCAGGAAGAACTCGTGTCCCTTCGCGCTGGATTGAATGGCGTTGCCGCGCCAGATGACCCACACCCGTGGCCAGTTCTCTTCCGCGTCGGGGTCGTCCACCGAGAATTCGAGTTTGCCGTCCTTGAGTTGTTGCGCCGTCCACTTGGAGAAATCTTCGGCGGTCTTCGCGCCCGCGGCTTCGGCGCCCTTCGCCACTTCAAACGAGTTGGTCTTGAACTGCGGGAAGTACGGCATCCAGCCCATGCGGACAGCCATCGCTTCCAAGTCCATCGCGTGACCCTTCGCCCATTTCGTCTTGGGCGGGATGGGCGCGTAATCGGTGAAGTCGCCTTCGTAGCGCCACTGGTCGCTGTTGACGTAATGCCACGTGGGGGATTGCTGTCGGCGCGGCGGCTTCTGCCAGTCGAGCGCGAACGCGAGACTCGACCACGGCGCGACCAGAGTCAGTTTTTCCTGACCGACGTAATGGTTCATCCCGCCGCCGTTGACTCCGCAACAGCCGCACAGGATCAACGCGTATATCGGCGCGCGATAAACGAGATTGTTGTTGTACCAGTGATTGATACTCGCGCCGATGATGATCATGGACTTGCCGTTTGTCGCTTCGGCGTTGGAGGCGAACTCGCGCGCCAGGCGGATGATCGTGTCGCGCCCAATGCCCGTGTAGGATTCCTGCCACGCGGGCGTATACGCGCCGACTTCGTCGTAACTCTGCGGGTAATCGCCAGGCAGTCCGCGGCTCACGCCAAACTGGGCGGCGACCAGATCGAAGACGGTCGTGACGAGTTTCTTCCCGCCTTCGGTCTCGATGTATTTCGCGGGGACGCCGCGCATGGCGGTGACTTTCTCCGCGAACTCGTAGAACGCGACGTTGACCGTCTCATCCTGCGAACCGAGAAATGAAAGCGTCGGCTCGATGGGCTGGTCATCCAACCCGTCTTCCATCTTGATATTCCACTTGCCTTGTTCCTTGCTCCAGCGGTCGCCCACCGCGCCTTTCGGCATTCGCGGCGCGTTCGCCTTCGCGTCGTGGACAAGGAATTTCCAATCGCCGTTCTCCACGTCCTTGTAACGCTTGACCGTGTTGGCGCGGATGTAACGTCCCGCCTTGTAGCCGTCGCCGTCCTTCTCCAATTCGATCAGGAACGGCATGTCGGTGTTTTCTTTCAAGTAGTTGATGAAGTACGGGACTTGCCGATCCGTGTAATATTCCTTGATGATGACGTGATTGACCGCCATCCAGATCGCCGTATCCTGCCCCGCCTTGACGGGGATCCACCAATCGGAATATTTCGCCACCTGAGAGAAGTCTGGCGCGATGACGACGAACTTCGCGCCCTCATGCCGCGCTTCTGAAACAAAGTGAACGTCGGGCGTGCGCGTCATGTTCAGGTTCGCGCCCATCGAGACGATGTACTTGCTGTTGTACCAGTCCGCGCTTTCGCACACGTCGGTCTGGTCGCCCCAGATTTCGGGGAAGGCGTTCGGCAGGTCGGCGTACCAGTCGTAGAAACTCATGTTCACGCCGCCGAACAGTTGCAGGAAGCGCGAGCCTGCTCCGTACGAAAGATACGACATCGCGGGAATCGGCGAGAAGCCGAAGACGCGGTCGGGACCGTACTTCCGCGCGGTGTAGATCATCGAAGCGGCGACGATCTCCAATACTTCGTCCCAGTTCGTGCGGCGGAATCCGCCTTTGCCGCGCGCCTTCTGGATGCGCTTGCGCTTCGACTCGTCTTCCATGATGGAAGCGTACGCGTCCACGGGATGAAGATGTTTCTGCTTCGCTTCGCGCCAGTAGTCCAGCAACACGCCGCGCGCGTACGGATACTTGACGCGGATCGGGCTGTAGACGTACCACGACGCCGAAATCCCGCGCTGACATCCGCGCGGCTCGTAGGGCGGCAGACCGTCCTGCAACAGCGGATAATCCACCTGTTGCATTTCCCAGGTGATAATGCCGTCCTTGACATAAACCTGCCACGAACATCCGCCCGTGCAGTTCACCCCATGCGTACTGCGGACGATGTTATCGTGCTGCCAGCGGTTGCGATAGAACTCCTCCCACTGGCGGGCTTGCGGGTTGACCAAATCCTGAATCCAACTCATGTTAGGTGCCTCCGTTGTTGCCCTCATCCCCAGCCCTTCCCCCGAAGGGGGAAGGGAGTTCCCCTCTCCCTTTGGGAGAGGGGTTAGGGGTGAGGGAATGTATTATTTCTTCGCCAACGTCCGTTCGATCATCGGTACTCTCACGCCCTTCGAGCGTTTGCCCCAGGTCAACTGCGCGAGGAAGATCAATACCGCCGCGCCGACCGCGCTCAACAAAGCGATCTGCAACAACGCGCTCGGCTCGCGCTTCGTCACCGAAGCCTTGCTCAGGAAGGCGTACAAATCCGCCTGCTCCTGCGCCGTCAGCGGAGTCTTCACCCAGATCGCGCCCATCGTCTGCGTGGACGGCGCGCCCATGAACGCCGCGAATGCCGCATCCGATTGGACAAAGCCGCTCGTCGTCAGGTCGGGACCCAAATTGCCGCCGCCGAGAGAACCGAGTCCCGCCACGCTGTGACAGGACATGCACTGCGGACCGCCGTTCTCGAAGCGTTTATCGCCCACAAAGTAGGCTTTGCCCGAGGTCGCGTCCCCCGCTGGAAGTCCCGCCGAAGAGCCGCCCGACGTCGCGCCGCCGCCCAAATACGCGATCAACGCCGCCACCTCATCGGGCTTCAATCCCAAATTCGGCATCGGGACGTTGTTATATTGCGCCAGCATCGCCTGGGCGTCGGGGTCGCTTGTCAACATCTGGTCGGGCGCGGTCAACCACTGGGTCAGCCATTCCTCCGTGCGGCGTTCAGTCACGCCCGCAAGGTCGGGACCCACCAAATCGCCGCCGCCGATCGTGTGACAGGCGTTACACCCCTTCGCCGTGAACAATGCCTCCCCGTCCGTCTGAAGCGGCGGCATGGCGGAGGCAACGCTGAACGTGGTTGCAATGAAAATCAACGCCGCCCCCAACATCAAAGGCAGGGAAAAACGCCTGAGCATGGCGGCAGGCTTTCTGTTATCGCTCATTGCTTATTTGCTCCTCTCGTCGGATGATTTGCCCGCTGAAATGGCAGGCAGGTTTCGGATTGTTTCGAGCAGGTCGGCGCCGCTGGCGGGCAGGATGTGCGTGGAGTGGACCCGGACGACATTCTCAGCCAGTCTCGCGCGGATGATGGGCAGGTTCGGATTCCTCTCCATGATGGCGGATGTCAAACTTGCCGCCGCCTCGCTTTGAGAATCGTCGTCCGCAATCAAGACCACATCGGGGCTTGCCTCGGTTATCCTCGAGCAGACCTCCTCCCCCAAGCCCCACGGACCGACCAACTCCACGTCCGCTTCGGCGCGCAAAATCTTCTCCATGCTCTCGCCGAAAAGATGTTGCGAACATATCAACAGGACGCGATGTTTTGGCATGATTGTTTCTACAGCGTAGAAGACGTTCTCTAGTCGTTGCTGCGATGCACAAACATCGTTGGGATACGCAAGAGAACGCTAATTGTGAACAGTATTTCTTCAAGCGTACTGGAAAACACGGTGCAATCGAATCCCTCGCTATCCCGCGTTGGGAATGAAAAAAGAGTGATTGTCACATCACTCTTTTTTCAAAAAGGATTAGTTCCAGACCTCACACCAGCCCCTTGCTCTTCGCCACCTTTGCCGCTTCCCTTCTCGACGAGACCTGCAATTTGGAGAGGATGTTCCGTATGTGCGTCTTGACCGTGTTCAGGCTGATGGTCAATGCCTCTGCGATCTCCTTGTCGGTCGCGCCCTCCGCCACCTTCAACAAGACCTGCTGCTCGCGTTCGGTCAAGCCGCTGTCGTCATCCGTGTTCACAATCCCATGTTTGCTCAGGCGGCGGAACTCTCCCAGCACGCGCCCAGCCAAAGCAGGGGAAAGAGCCGCCTCGTTCTGCATCGCGCCGCGCAGCATTGCCAGCATTTCCTGAGAACGAATCTCTTTGAGCAAATATCCCTGCGCGCCGTTCTTCAAGGCCTCGAAGAGTTTTTCATCGTCGTCCCGCACCGTCAGCATGACGATGGTCGTCTCGGGCAAAACCTGCTTGATCTGACGCGCCGCATCCAAGCCGTCCGTGCCTGGCATTTGCACATCCATCAGGATCAAATCGGGTTTGAGTTCCTGCGCCTTGACAAACGCCTCCAGCCCGTCGTTCGCCTCGCCCACCACTTCCATGTCGGGCTGCGAAGCGATGATCCCCGCCAGCCCCTCGCGGAACAGGGCATGATCATCCGCCAGCATAACGCGCATTCGACCCATTCTCATTCTCTCGTTTCCATTGCCCACGTCAACGTGACGCGCGTTCCGCGTCCCTGTTCCGATTCGACTTTCACTTGTCCGCCAATGTGTTCCGCGCGCGCCTGCATGATCTTCAAACCGAAATGCCCGTTCGGTTCGGGCTGTGATGTATCGAAGCCTTTGCCATCGTCCTCGACCGCGACAAAATAATGACCGTCGTTCTTTCCCATCCGCACGACAGCCTGACTTGCATCGGCGTGATGGGCGATATTCTTCAACGCCTCGCGCGCGACCTTCAGTACCTGCTCTGCGACCTGGCGCGAACACCTGGGCGACGCCTCCGCGTTCCACGCAACACGCAAACGACCCTTCCCGAATTCATTCACCGAGGACTGCAATTTCCCGCGCAAATCAATCTCGGACGGTGACGTTTCGTCAATCAGGTTGTTGATGGCGTGCCTCACGTCGCCCGCCGCCTTTTCGATCGTCTCGCGAGTCTTGCGCAAACGTTCGAGCGCGGTCTCATCCTGCCCGCCCGATAAGAACTCCATCGTCTGGTCGGTCATCAAACCGAGATAGCTGAGCGTCTGTCCCAGCCCGTCGTGCATCTCCGCCGCCACACGCTGGCGTTCCTCCAGCGTAGCCACGCGCTCCGCCTGCGCGTACAGTTGCGCATTTTGCAGGGCGATGGCGGCGGTGTTGGCTAACTTCGTCAGCATGTCCGCCGACTCGCTTGTGAAATGATCCGTTGTGGAACTGCTCACGCACAACGCGCCGATCACCCTGTCGCCGATTCGCAATGGCGCAACCGCGTGGCTGGCGGCGTGCGTTTCCGTCAGCAAGCCGCACCCGCCGACGCATTGCGCATTACTGCAAATCAACGCTCGCGGACTGGTCAACACCGCGCTGGCTTGGTTCACCGTGGACATGCGATCCGTCGTTTCGATGGAGGGAATGCCGCTGATGGATTTGAGCAATAAATCTTGTTTTGTTTCATCCAACAGGCAAAGCATGGCAGAGTCTCCGTTCAATAACATGCGCGCTTTATCGGTCACGGAATTCAGCACATACTTCACATCCAATTGAGAGGCGATCTCGCGGCTGACTTCGTTCAGCGCGTCGAGTTCGCGCGTGCGCTGCGCGACGCGCTCCTCGAGCGTGGACAGCACCTCCAGCAATTCGGATCGCGACGCGCGCAGGCTTTTCCGCATCGAATCGAACGACTCAGACAACCTCCGCATCTCTTCTGGACCTTCGACCTGCACCGCGCTATCGAGATCGTTTTCCCCCAAGCGGTTCGCCGCCCGCGACAATTCCCTCAACGGTTCCAGCGCGGATTTGCGCGTGACCCAAGCCCCGACGCCCAGCAAAACCAACGCGCCGATAAAAAAGCCGATCTGTATCACTCGCAGGCGATTGATCTTCGCAGTGGAGTCTGCTTCATATAAACGAACCACTTCGTCGGCTTGCGCAACGAGCGTGGAAGATTTTTCTTCTATGGATTGGAGGGTTGAATCAAACGATGGATCGTCGCGCGGGGTTTGTTGCAGCATATCGAGCGCGGCGCGGAATTCGCTCCAGGTGAGATCAACTTCATTCAACGCGGAACGAATCCCAGGGTCGCGTGTGAGCGGGAGGGCGGCATCCGCATCGGAGAGATAGGGAGCCGTTCCGCCATCCAACAGGGCGCGCAGGGTTTGCTCGAAGGTCTGTTCCACTTCCTGTAACGAAGCATTGATCGTATCTTCCCCCGCGCTCACCTCAAAGGCAAGCCGCGCCATCTGTTGGGTCAACATTCGCTGGCGCCCCGCCAGGTTGATCACCAGCGCGTCCTGCCTTTGCGTCTCCAACCCCCACATCGTCGCGCCGACCGAAACCAGCACGAGCAGGACAAACGCCGTGAAGAGAAGGGTTAACTTCGATTGCAGGCTCTTGAACATGTTCAACCATCGTTTGCGGTTTGGACTTGCAGCCGCATGTCCATTATATACCGCGTGTGGTCGCATATTGCGGTTTTACCAGAACATAAACGATCCCAACATCAAATGATCCACCCATCCCAACCCGGCGAATCCGCGCATGGCGAACTGAAAGCCGAAGGTCATCATTATAAGTGCAGCGAGTCCGCGCGACCAGAGGCGGGAGATGGATTTTGCCGCCAGCCATTTGACGGCGACGAGGCTGGGGAGGGTGGCGATGCCGAAGACCAGCATGGTCAACCCGCCGAGCAGCGCGAATTTGGAAGCAGCCGCGGTAATGAGGGCGGTCAGGACCAAGCCGCAGGGTAGCAGTCCCCAAAGGAGGCCGAGCAGGTACGGGCTTAGGAGCGAAGCGGGTTTATATCCGCGTATCCATTTTCCCCAAAGTTGAATCCAGTTCGAAAACAGAAGTTCGGGAGAGGGAGTTAATCCGATGAATGCGGATGCCATGTAGAAGGCGAGGATCGCGAAAAGGATGGAAAGCATCGCTTGCAGGTTTCCATACGACCAGAGGGTCTGACCGAACAGGCCGAAAACCATGCCAAGCGCGGAATAAGTCGTAAGACGACCCAGATGAGCAAGGAACCACGCAAATTTATTCTGAAAGGCGGGCTGCCGGTCGAAGAGAAAAACGATCGCGGAACACATCCCCACACAGTGACCGAGACTGCCGAGCAAACCAAGAAGAAAGGATGCGATCATCTCACCGGTAAATTTTTTTGGACTTCGTCCCGTTTTGGCAGGACGAAGTCCTTTCAAAAGGAGAAACGCCGTTAGCGAATAAACCAGGTGCGGCCCAAAAGCCACCAGTTCGTGAGGTAATAAACTGCGAACCAGACGAGGAAGGCGAAGACGAGAACCAATGTGCCTTTGGGTTGGTTTTGTTTGTCTTCCATCTGATGGTCGGTGAGTTTGGTGGATTCGAGCAGAGGATTGTCGTTACCAGCCACGAGAAGCATATTGGTGGCTTCTTTGCGCTCACCGGTGAGAATGGAGACCAGCACGATGGTTACGTACATGATGCCGCCGGTTACCGCGATCAACGCGCCGATGCCGAAAATGGCAAGCGTGAGGTCTACCGTGCCAGGAACGACCCCCGCGAAAGTGATATCCCAATTGCGGCGGGACACGCCCTGCAAGCCGCTGGTGATCATGCCCAAAGAAACGAGAGCCGAGCCGACGCCATATACATAGGGCTGCCAGACCGCCCATTTCTTAAGTTTGAGTTCTTTGCGGAAGATGAGCGGGATGACATAGTACGTGAATGCCATGAACGCTGTGGTGGTACCGCCGACAACCGTGGCATGGAAATGACCGGGCAGGCGCAGCGTGTTGTGCGCAAGCATATTGATCTGTTCGGTGCCGATGGTCACACCGGTGACGCCGCCGATCCAGCCGAAGAGGATCATGGACACGACCAAGCCGGAAAAGCCCGGCTCATTCCACGGACCGTTGCGGAGCCAGCCAAACAAACCTTTATTGTGCCCCTTGGCGCGCAGGGCAATTTCCATCGCGGCGGGAATCGAGAAGGCGTGCATCATGGAACCGAGAACGGCGAGATACATGGCATAGGATGTGTTTACAGCCTTCCACGCAAAGGAAAGGCCGGGGTCAACCAGGAGGTGATGAGCCGAACCAAGATTGATGAAGAACAGATACAGGATAAAGGCGAGGCGCGAGAATTTCTCATTCACCGGGCGGATGCCGACGGTCATTTGCGCGAGCATGTACCAGATGGCGACCATCGCCGCAAGATTAACCTGCTGGGCGGGATGCCCAAATCCCCAGAAGAAGTTGCGGTAAATGCCGGGGTCGTAGACGGGGAACACGTCGAGCGACCATAAAAAGGCGGGCACGATCGCGACCGCGCCTTCGAGTAGGGTATAGACGGCAAGAATCGCAGCGGTCATCAAACCGAATACAGCCAGCGGCAGGGAACCTTCGAAACGCTTTTCGCGTTTTGCAACGACGAGGTTGATGAAAAAGGTGATGACCTGGATCAACGCGCCAACGGCGAAGAGGATGTAACTCAGGTAGAACAAGGGATGCGCCTTGAGCGGCACATAGGCGGTGAACGTAACAGTGGATTTCGGGTCGAACAGCACGACGCCATTGGCAAGCAAACCGCCGATAGTCATCAGACCCCAGCCGAACCAGGCAAGTTTGGGGGCGGCGTGGCGCGCATTCAATAACGCGGTGGAACCGAACGCCAGCCCGGCCATTTCAAAGAAGACGATCCATGCCACGAGCATATCAATGCCGTGCAGGGTCAATAAACGGTAGAACCAGGTCGCATCCAGCAGGTGGACGGCCTGCCAGCGTGTGAGGGCGATCAAAAGCGCAGCGATGCCGCCGAGGACGAGACAGACGACAGCCATCACCGCGTTGGCGATGATAAGGCGTTCGGCATGCATATCCACTTTGAGGGTGGTGACGCCGCAGACCCGGTAATCGTCCTTTGTGCCAGCCATCCATGGATTTGTGGGAGCAAGTGCGGTCATTTCATATCTCCTATTTCACGATAATCTTGCCAATCATGGTGTGATGGCCGAGCGAGCAGAATTCATTGCAGACGATTGTGAATTCACCCGTCGTGGTCGGAACGATGGTCGCCACGTAATCGTAGCCGGGCAGGATCTGCAAGTTGATGTTGACCGGCTGGAGCGAGAAACCGTGTTGAAGATCCATTGAGGATATATGCAGGCGGTAGGTTTCGCCTTTTTGGAATTGTAAAATGGGGTACCACTGCCAGGTGCTGGCGCGCAGATACACGTCACTGCCGGGAGGCGCTTCTACAACGGGCAGGGTCACGCCGTTGACGGTCTCCTCACCCACTTTGTATTGTTCGGTGAAGGCAAGCATGGTCTCATTGAATTGCGCAGGCGTGGTTCGATAAGTTTCAGTGGGCACGTTCTGCTTGCCCATGAAATACCAGAGCGGCATCATCACAGTAAGGAACACGCACCAAACGAACGCGACGGTAAGCCAGGTCTTTTCATGGCGACCCATGGGTTTCCACCAGAGTTTTTCGGGGGCTAACATTGGTTATCTTCTCCTTTACCTATGGCGCAGGGGGAACGTTCATAAGGTCAATGATTCCCCAGGCATTGTAGATGACCCCGCTGATCAACAGCGAGAGCAGGAACAACAGCCAGATGTTGTCGAACACAGCCTGCCATTTGAAGGCTTCTTTCTCTTCCGGGTTTTCTTTCTGGGTCATGGCATTCTCCTTTTGTAATGTGTCTATTTTCACAATGATTATCGGAATATGTACTTATTATTGCATACGGAGAAATTACACGCTGTGATTTTTGTTACATATCTGGGATGATCTTCCTTACTATTTCCCCCAATTAAGACCGGATTTATCGCCTCGACCCCGCTCATGCCTATCCCTCCCCATTTGATTCTTCCTTCGCCTCGACCTTTTACACATCCCTCAATGCAAGAATAAGAGCAAACATAAAGCGCCTCGAGAAAATCTCAAGGCGCTTGCATTGTGCTGGGGATCAAGGATTTGAACCTCAAATTTCGCGTCCAGAGCGCGACGTGATGCCATTTCACCAATCCCCAAAGACCTTACTTTATCCGTCCAGCGGGCGGAATTCTATCACGCCCACCCACCCCGCGCAAGTGAAGGCATCGGCGAACCCGTCAGCTTGAACGGGAAGATCGTCGGGCGCTCTCCTCGATTTCCATCAGGATGAGCAGTCCGTTTTCGACGAATTTCAAACCGAAGAAATAGACCACGCCGGGAATTGACTGCATGAGATATGGGGTGAAGAAACCGAGCAGGTCAAAGATAGACATCCCCTTCTGGTAGAAAACACCGGTCACAAATTGCGTCATGAATTGAGCGAACGAGATGGAGGAGGTGAGCAAATAGACCACCAAAACCACCCAGGCAATAATGCCTGCCCACCGGGAAATTTTGAGGACAACGCTTTTGTCAAAAAATACGGCATAGTTATTTTTAAGTCTTTCTTCCATGAATTATGCTCCTGTTGGTATATGATGTTAATTATACTTTGTTATAATTTGCATCACCGACGCCTTCCGCGAGGAAAAAGTTCCTGGAACGCCGGCAGGCAAAAGGTCGAGTAAGAAGCGGATTTTCGTCCGCTATAAATTACCCCGAAGGTTGTGTCATAGAATGAGTCCGGAAGAGAACAAGCCCACCGATTTCATCCGCGAAGCCGTGGCGGAGGATTTGAAAAGCGGACGCTACACTTACGTGCGCACGCGACTGCCCCCCGAACCCAATGGTTATCTGCATATCGGGCATGTCAAGGCGTTCATGATCGATTATCTCATCGCGAAGGAAAACAATGGCGAGTTGATCCTGCGTTTCGACGACACCAACCCGACCAAGGAAGAGACCGAGTTTGTGGAAGCCATCGAAGAAGATGCGCGCTGGCTCGGCATTGAATGGGTGAAAGTGACGTATGCGTCTGATTATTTCGATGAGTTGTATGAATGGGCAAAGAAGCTGATCTTGATGGGGAAAGCCTATGTGGATGACCAGACACCTGAGGAAGTTAGCAAGAACCGCGGGACCCTGACCGAACCCGGTGTGAATTCGCCATACCGTGACCGGGATGTTGAAGAAAATATGGATCTGCTTGAACGCATGAAGAACGGCGAGTTCCCTGATGGGTCTCGTATTTTGCGCGCAAAGATAGACATGGCGCATCCGAATATCAACATGCGCGATCCAGCGATGTACCGCATCATCCATAACCCGCCGCATCATCGAACCGGCGATAAGTGGAAGATCTATCCGATGTACGATTGGTCTCACGGGCAGAACGATTCAATGGAAGGCATCACCCATTCATTGTGTTCGCTTGAATACGAAAATCACCGTCCGCTGTACGAATGGTTCCTCGATCAGTTGGGCGTGTTCAAGCCGCGTCAGATCGAGTTTGCGCGTCTAAACATGAACTACACCGTGATGAGCAAGCGTAAATTGCGCCGCCTTGTTGAGGAGAATCGTGTCAATGGCTGGGATGACCCGCGCATGCCGACGCTGAGGGGAATGCGCCGCCGCGGCTACACCGCCGAAGCCATTTTGGATTTCATCCGCCGGGTGGGGGTGGCGAAAAATTACAGTGTCAGTGATGTGGCATTACTCGAAGAGTGTGTGCGCGACGACCTGAACAAACGAGCCCTGCGCCGCATGGCGGTCATCCGCCCGCTGAAAGTTGTCATAGACAATTATCCCGACGATCTCGTGGAAGAAATGGAAGCAGTCAACAATCCCGAAGACCCTTCATCCGGCAGGCGCAAAGTTCCTTTCTCGGGGGTCATTTATATCGAGCAGGATGACTTCCGCGAAGTGCCGCCTCCGAAATATCATCGTCTGTTCCCCGGCAACGAAGTCCGATTACGCTATGCATATTTCATTAAGTGTACCGAGGTGGTGAAAGATGCAAATGGCAATGTCATCGAGATCCATGCCACGTACGACCCGGCAACGCGAGGCGGTGATGCACAGGACGGGCGCAAGGTCAAATCCACGATCCATTGGATTTCAGCAAAACACGCCAAAGAAGTGGAAGTCCGCATGTATGACCGGCTCTTCAACAAGGAAAACCCCGAGGAAGGCGAGGAAGGATTCCTCAACTGCCTGAATCCCAACTCGTTGGAAATCCTTAGCGGATATGCGGAACCGGCTCTTGCATCGCCGACGGTTGGATCACGCTACCAGTTCGAGCGCCTCGGCTATTTCTGCGTTGATCCAGACTCCCTGCCGGAGAAGCCTGTTTTCAACCAGACAGTCAATCTCAAAGATACGTGGGCGAAAATGGAAAAGAAAGGTAAATAGGCAGCAAAGTGAAAAGAACTGGATTACAGGTTCGACAAATTATGACGGTTCTGCTTGTCAGCATTGTGCTCTCCGCCTGTGCCCCACAATCGTCCGCTCCCACGGTGGATGTCGTCAGCACGGTTGCAGCGCAACTTGCGGCCGATATGTTGACACAGACCGCCGGAGCCGCGACAGTCACCCCGTCGCTGCCGACAGAAACGCCGACTCCCGCATTCACAGACACCCCGACGCCGACATTTCCACCATCACAGATCAACCCGCCTCGGTTGATTGCCCAGACCGGTTGTTGGACGGGTCCCGGTGATACCTACACTTTGATCAGCAACATCGAACTTAATGCCAAGGGCAGAAAGAACGTCATCATCCTGGGAATCGGATCTGTACCAGGCTGGGTTGTGATCCGCAACCCGTATTTCAATAACCCCTGCTGGGTCCCGCTGACAGCCATGGAGATCGACCCGAACATGGACATGACCCAATTCCCCGTCATGACACCCGGACCGTGAATTTCCCCGGTGCTATAATTATCATGTATAAGGAGTAGCCCATGAGCGAAGCAAAACGCAAATCGATGAAGGACAAACTTCCGCCCGAGGCGCTGGAACATATGAAAGCCGCGCGGGAGGAGATGCGTAAGAGCGTGGAGACCATCCTGCCGCCCGGATTTTTGGAGCATCGCCGCGCGGCGCGCAGGGAGATGCTTCTCGCCTTTCGCAGTCTTATCGACGCCGCAATCAAACGGACGGAAGAAAAATCCTCATAAAGTTGAACTCCCGGTCAAATTGACCGGGAGTGTTTTTATTTGTTTTAAAGGGCGGGCTTGTAACCCGCCAAAAGAATGATCGTCAGACTACAAGCCTGACCCTACGACACATCTACCGAAACGGGCGTTTTCCGCGCGCAAGGAAGATGGTGTAAAACAATGCAACACCCGCCCCACCGAACAACCCCCGTGCTATCAATGCGTTGGCATCGTACAAGATCGCGCCTGCCACCAGCAGACCCAAGAACACGATACCGCCCGTCAACCGGTTCAGGGAACGCTCGAGGTAACTGATCTGCAGGTTTACCAGGGGTATCTGCACGTTCAACTCACCCCGCTCGATACGCCCAAGAACACGTTCCGCCCGGCCGGGGATGGCGATCAGGGTCTTGAAGAATTGTTCCGCCTCATCGAAAAAGACATCCAATGGGGATCCATCCTCGCCCTCCGTGAGTTTACGCGCATACGGTGCAAGCTGGAGCCAAAGATTGAACTCAGGATTCAAGCCTGTACACATCCCGGACAAAATCCCCATCGTCCTTCCGAGAAGCAAAAGGTTCTCGGGCAATTGAAACGGCATGGTCAACATCAGGTCGCGGAACTGCAAGCCGAATTTCATCATCTCGGCGTGACGGATGCTGCGCAATTCGTTCATGCTCATGCCCCAGAAACGATCAAAGACCTGGGCGCTGGCTTCCTCCAAAAGTTTTACATTTGCAGTTGGAAGCAGGACCCCCAAAGTTTGATACGCCCTTATCAGACGCGGCGCATCCTGCAAACCGATGGAAATCGCCGCCTCTCGAAGCCCCTCGACGAGCGTGCCCGGCATTCTCCCCACCATGCCAAAGTCGATGAAGGTCAGGCGGAATCGGGTCGAGCCGTCTTCGTTTTTCTCGGGCAGAGGCAGCACGAACAAATTCCCCGGATGCGGGTCGGCATGAAAAAAACCGTCTTCGAAAATTTGTTTTAAATACGCCGCAAGCAGTCGCTCCGCAACAACCGCCCGACTGATGCCCGCATTCGTGATGGCATCGTAATCGGTGATCTTTATGGCAGTGACATCTTCAAGTGTAAGGATGCGCCGCGTGGTTCGGCTCCACACCACACGCGGGACATGGACGCCTCCATCGTCATTGAAGTTGGCAGCAAAAACCTCGGCATTCTTTCCCTCCGACAAATAATCCAGTTCCGCCTTCAAGATCGCGTCAAATTCCCCAACAATTGCCATAACATCGGCCCGCTCGCTGACGGGGCGATATCGTTTCAACCAGCTGCCCACAACCCGTATTGCGGACATATCCACTTCCACGATCTGTTCGATGTTCGGGCGCAGGATCTTCACCACGACATTTTCAAAGCCCATTGCTTCGGCGTCGTTTGAAAATAACCTTGCGCAATGGACTTGTCCCAATGATGCGGCGGCTACCGGCTCTTTTTCAAAGGAAAGAAAGACCTCATCGATGGGAGACCCAAACTCCCGTTCCGCCTGGATGCGGATCGGGTCATATTCCTCCGGCGGGACTTCATCCTGTAAACCCGCCAATTCGTCGGTAATCTCCGAAGGCAGCACATCCAGCCGGGCTGAGAGGAATTGCCCCACTTTGATCATCACCCCGCCAAGGCGAATCGCGAGCGCGCGAAAGCGGACCGCGATCTGGCGCAACCGCCGCGGACGTGTGGCACGGGAAAGAAAACCCATTCCGATTTGCCGCAATACAATATCCCAAAAAATTATGCTTGTCGTAACGCGGGCAAAGAACAACACGATCCGCCAGTAACGCACCCGCAGGATTGTTTTCATGAAGTCTCCACGGATGCAATTGTAGCCTTTTTATGGTTTTGATGGAAACAATAAAAATTCCGGCGCATTAATACACCGGAATTTTCAGTCATGCCGTAAATATTTTCACGCAGGTTCGTATTTTTTCAAACCGGATTGGACGATAACGAAAAGTTCCTTCAATGGCGGAATCAATGCCAGGGCGTAGAAAGCGAAGCCAACTCCGTAGATCAGTCCTCTTGCCGGGATGATAAAAATACTCACCCAAACGAGGATACTGCCAACCGTCGCAGAAACCAGACTCAGCCACGAGCCGCCCAGCGCGGGATTCGCGTCCTTAAGGAAGAATCGCCGTGCAATGTATGGGATGAGCGCGATGCCAAATTGCAGAACCCAGCCATAAATCAAAGCTTGCGGCGCGGTCGATTCGACAGGTCCGCCCTCGATGACGTGAAGAAGGATCAAAGGGGCGATCATGACCGGGAGCAATATCCATAGGTAAGACAAGACCAGATGCCATCCGCCTGCGAGATTCAATTTTCCGCTTTCTCTCAGCGCGCGAATCATCAAGACCACCAGCCAGATCGTGGACGAAAGATGGAGGACCAATCCTGTTACCGTTGGAGGCAGGCTGCCGCCGAGCCAGGGTCCCAGGACGAGCCCGAACGCACCGAGGGCCATGCCCCAAAAGATGTAATTGATCGCAGATTTTCCGCCCAGCGGTTTGCCTGTGATCATCGGGATGAAATCCACGAGAAGGCCGGCGAACACGAGCGACATGAAACCCCACGAATTTGCATGAATATGAGCTTCGAGCGGCACTTTTATGTAAAGGGCTTCACTCCAGTTGAGGAACAAACCTGTCCCGATGATGATGCCTACGAGCAAATAGAAAATACCCGTAATGTAGAATTTTAGGCTTGCAGGCGCATCGCCACCCCGAATCCTCCACAATTGCAGGAGCAATAACAACGCGGCGATGAAGATGAGCGTTCCGCCTGTAAAGATAATGGGGTGATTCATCCCGGCAAAACCTGCGACCAGCGCGATCAGACCTGCATTGAGGGTCAGCCATATGTCCCAACGCATGGCGGGTTTTTCCTTATTTGAAAGCGACGCAACGAGAACTGGCAGCAGTCCAAAGATGGCCTGCGAGATAATTCCAAGCGTGATGAAGTGGACGCGCACCCAACGCAAAGCCGGAAACGCGCTAAAGACGCTCATACTGACGAGGGAGGCGTCCGCTGCCGCAAACAAGGCGACAAAAATGTAGAGCAAAACAGTGAGTAAATACGGGATTGGCATTTGTACTCCTTTTATTTTCCATACCACATGCGGTTGAAAATGTTATCCTTCAATAGAAACTGATGATAGAACGCCGCGCCGACATGCAAAAGCACAAGCAGGAGGAGGGCGGGCGCAATAAAACCATGCAGGAGGCGTGCTGTAAAATTGTAAAAGTCCGCGGGCAGGGATGCGCCTGAACCGCCAAAAACAATCGGGGGAAGCCCGGCTTGCATGGATAGCGAAAGGCCACTGATGGCAATCAGGAAGACCATCAGGTAAAGCGCATAATGCACGAATTTTCCGATCCAATCGAAAACCGCATTCCCCGCCGTGACATGATGCGGTTTGGGCAGTTTTGCCCGCGCCACAAATCGGGCGACAATGACCATGAGTGTCAGGATGCCGACAGTCATATGAAAAGCCAATGGGGCAATTTTCGACACATCGTCATTGGGCAGACGGCTCATAAACTTGCCTAGGATGAATGCCGTGAGTACGAGCATCACGGTAAGCCAGTGAAATGTAACTTGCAATGGATGGTAACGAACAGCAGTGACTTTTTCCATGAGGTAACTCCTTGGGTAGGGGTCCGATAAAGAACAATTAATCGTCCTAGCGTTTGAACATTATTAACGCGAGGACGATCAACCAGATGACCACGCGAAACGACATCGCGCCAATACTTTGGACCGCGACCCCGCCACGGAAGATTGTCAGCAAGAGGAGGAGCACAACTGTGTGAATTGAGAATGTGCCGAGCGAAACGACAAGTGCATAACGGTTTTTGAACCACAGCAGAACAGCAGGCACAAGCGTCAACAACCCTACGGCGAAGTTATAAACCGGCAGCCAGGACAGAACCGAGTAACCCGGCCTCCAGCCTTTTATGACCATCCCGCCCGCCACGATGGACATTGCTCCGACTGCAAACGCAAGAAAGGCGGCAGGTTTGTACACGTCATTCTCCTCCTTTCGCGCCGAGAAAAATCACGCGTGTCCTCGCGTTCATGCCGCGTCTCGCTCCGGCAGGCGCGATGACAGTCACGCCGGGCTTGATATCGAACGCTTCATCCTCGACCGTGATCAATCCCGCACCTTCGATAAAGTAATACAACGCCGCCTCACCGGCATGCATGGGGATTTGCCCGCCAGCTTCAAGTCCGACCACCAGGGTCTTGAACTTGGGCGTATCGATCAAAAACTGCGGCTTGGGACCATCCGCTGAAAATACGGCATTGGATTTTATATCTGCAAAATAGATTTGATGTGGCTCTGGCATATCGTGATCTTTCTGATGCGCCTGACTCTAAACCAATCCCCCGCCTCCCGCCACGACTTTTGTCGCTTTTTTACAACCAAACTTTGTACTCGCTGATGCTTAAGCCCGATCCATCAACCCCGCCCGGTCCAGAATTCGGATCTGCTGTTTATTCATTTCGATCAATCCTGCCTTGGTCAATTCGCGGATAACCCGGCCGAGCACATCTGGAACGGTTCCGAGGCGGGCCGCAAGTTCGGTCTGATTCGTCCATCGTCGGCGCTCGATCAAATCCCCTTCGGCTTGATCCAGCAGCAACTGGATGAACCGTGCTTCCACGCTCTTCAAGGATAGGTCCGCTGCGAGGGTCACCAGGCTGATGATCTTATCAGCCATGTTCTCGATGATCTGCAAAGCTGAACCTGGATGCGCCAGAATTACTTCTTCCAGGGCATGGCGCGGAATCAGCCAGACACCTGACTCTTCCAGGGCAATCGCAGTGGCGGGATTTGCCTTTTTCGCAAGCACGCCCACTTCATTGAATATCTCCCCTTCAGTAATAAATCTCAGTACCTGCTCGCGCCCGTCGGGCGATGCTTTCAACACTTTCAATGAGCCGTATTGCAGATAAAACAGGTTCGACTCGACCTCTCCCTCCCAAAAAAGAACCTCATTAGGGGCGTAAACCTTCCAGGTGGAGCTCTCTGCCAGCCTTTTCAGGGTCTCGAAATCCAGACCGCGCAGGAAATCGAAACTTTGCAATCTTTTGAATAGAATCGCTTTATCTGCCATGGAGAAAGTTTAACATGAAAGTCGTGACCGTCTGTATCTTGACAACTCATCATACTCTCATGTAAACTCTGAACGCTATTAAATCTCAAAAGAAAGGAGCGCACTTCAAATGTCGTTGCAATTGCTAAACCTGCGTAAGAAATCCAACCGAATAACGACTTACCCCGAAGTGCGCCTGTTGACCGTTTAACCACGGCTCGATTTCCTGTGTCTTTCCAAAACACGGCGCACCCGCGCCGTGTTTTTTTGTCCGTTTTTTCCGTGAATCCGTTAGAAAGTCCGTTTACAACATGAACCTCTCATTCAAATCCTACTGGAACCTGCTCGCCGAACACATCCGCCCCCAGCGCGGACGGTTCATCCTGCTCGCCATGATGTTGTTCAGCAGCATCGGGTTAAAAATCTTCGCCCCGCAGATCATGCGTCTCTTTATCGACGACGCGCTGGCAGGCGAAGCCCTTTCCACGCTGATGTGGACAGCCGCCGCATTCATCGGTATCGCGCTGTTACAGCAAGGCGTTCACATCGGCGTGACCTACCTCGGCGAAAACGTGGCATGGACAGCCACCAACGCCCTGCGCGCCGAACTCGCCGAACACGCGCTCAAACTCGGCATGAAGTTCCACAACGACCACACGCCCGGCGAGTTGATCGAACGCATCGACGGTGACGTGACCGAGTTGGCAACCTTCTTCTCGCAGTTCGCGCTCAACCTCATCGCGAACGGACTTTTGCTCATCGGCATCCTCGTCACGCTTGCCATCGAAGATTGGCGCGTGGGCTTGGCATTCGCAGTTTACTCAGCGTTGACCATCGGCATCCTCGGCAGGCTCAAAGACATTGCCGTGCCACACCAGAAAGCAAGACGCGAAGCCGAAGGTCAGATGTACGGCTTTATTGAAGAACAACTGGCAGGCACCGAAGACATCCGCTCGAGCGGCGCGGTCGGCTTCTCCATCCGCGAACTCTTCCGCCATCAAGCCGAGATTCTCACGCATAATCGCCGCGCCCACTTCAAGCGCTGGATCATCGAAAACGCGATGGGTCTCGCGCTCACCACTGGTACGCTGCTCGCCATCACCAGCGGATACTGGCTCTTCACCGCAGGCGTCGTCACCATCGGCACGGTTTATCTTTTCGTCCATTACCTCAATCTGCTCGAAGAACCGTTCTGGGCGATGACGCACGAGATCGAAAGTTTCCAGACGATTGGCGCCTGTGTGGAACGTTTGACCGAATTCAAGCAGTTCCAACCTGAAACCAAAAATGAGACCGGCAAAGTGATCGACACACATCCGCTCGCGTTGGAATTCAAGGATGTATCCTTTTCTTATAACGGTGAAGACTCCGTCATCAAACGCCTCTCACTGGACCTCAAGCCTGCTTCTGTTTTGGGACTGCTTGGTCGCACCGGAAGCGGAAAGACCACCCTCGGACGCTTGATCTTCAACCTGTATTCCGTCAACGAAGGCAGCATCAAAATCAACGGCGAAGACTTGCAGGACATTCAACTAGACTCGCTTCGTCAAAACATCGCCATTGTGACGCAAGATGTGCAACTCTTCCGCGCATCCATCCGCGAGAACCTGACCTTCTTCGACCGCTCGATCCCCGATGACAAGATCATCGCCACACTTGAAGACCTCGAACTGGGCGACTGGTTCCGAACCCTCCCCAATGGTCTGGACACTCAACTGGAAACAGGATCAAGGTCGCTGTCCGCGGGTGAGGCGCAATTGCTGGCGTTCACGCGAGTCTTCCTGCGGAATCCTGGTCTGGTCATCCTCGACGAAGCCTCATCCCGCCTTGACCCTGCCACCGAGCAGAAACTCGAACACGCGATAGACAAACTGCTGCAAGGACGCACTGCCATCATCATCGCTCATCGGCTTGATACCCTGCACCGCGCCGATGACGTGCTCATCCTTGATAACGGCTCCGTGCTCGAATACGGCAACCGCAAAGAACTGGCATCCAACCCGAACGCAAGGTTTTATCAATTGCTGCAAACTGGCTTGGAAGAAGTTCTGGCGTAAGAGCAAAAACCACAAAGGAGACAAAGAGGCACAAAGGTTTGCCCTGAGCCTGTCAAAGGGAAACCCGTCAAAAAACCTTTGTGTACCTTTGTGACCCTTCGTGGTAAGGAAAGAATTTACAATGACCGAAACAACCCTCAACCCAAAAGACCTCAACATCCCCGCCCTGCCCGCGTGGAAAGTTGTGCTCGAACTCATCCGCTTTCGCCCCTGGCTGTGGATTGTTGACCTCGTTAGCGTCGCGCTCATTCGCTTCTGCTGGCAGGTTGCACCCGCACTCATCATCAAAGCCTTCTTCGATATGTTAACCGGTGAAGCGCCACTAACCTTTGGCATTTGGGCAGTCGTCGCTTTCCTCGCCGCCACCTGGCTTGGACGTGTCCTCGCCAGTTACGGGTTTTATTATGCCGACGTGCCCATCTTCGCAGATATGGGCACGCTCCTGCGAAAGAATTTGCTGACGCACATTCTCAAACGCCCTGGCGCGTCGCAACTGCCCGACTCAGCGGGTGAAGCCGTCAGCCGCTTCAAAAACGATGTGCAGGAATTGCCGCTCTTCGTCATCCTTGTCAACGATGTGATGGTTGGCTTGGCGATCATCGCCGTTTCCATCGTATTGATGACGCAGATCAGCCCTTCGGTCACGGTGATGGCGCTGATTCCATTGGTCATCGTCGGCATCGTTGCCAACATCGCCACCAAACGCATCGAACATTATCGCAGCGCGTCGCGTCAATCTGCGGGCAAAGTGACAGGCTTCATCGGTGAATTCTTTGGCGCAGTGCAAGCCGTGAAGATCGCCACCGCTGAAAAGAATATCATCAATCATTTTCACAGCATCAACGATGAACGACGCAAGTTAACCGTCCGCGAAAAACTTTTCGACGAAGTACTCGGCTCGCTTTACCGCAACACCTCCACACTGGGCACGGGTGTCATCCTGATCCTCGTCGGTCAGTCCATGCGCACTGGCAACTTCACCCTCGGCGACTTTTCGCTCTTCGTCTACCTCCTGCAAAGCATGGGCGACCTCACCACCTTCGGCGGCATGCTGTGGGCGCGTTACAAACAAATGGACGTCTCCGTCAAACGCATGTACCGCCTGATGGAAAATGCCTCGCTGGATGCGCTCGTTGAACATGCACAAATAGATCTGGATGGCGACTTGCCCGAAGTGACCTACCCGACCAAAACCGCCTCAGACCGACTGAATGAACTGGTCGCTGACCATCTGACCTTTCACTACCCGAACTCGGTCAACGGCATCGCAGACATTTCGCTCAAAATCAAACGCGGCTCGCTGACGGTCATCACAGGTCGCATCGGTTCCGGCAAGACGACACTGCTCCGCACATTGCTGGGTTTGCTCCCCGCCGATTCAGGCGAAATTCGCTGGAACGGACAAGTCATCACCGACGCTGGCAATTTCTTCGTCCCGCCACGTGTGGCTTATACCGCGCAAGTACCGCGTTTGTTCAGCAACACCCTGCGGAACAACATCCTGCTCGGCTTGAACCGTAGTGATGACGATATCTACAAAGCGACCAAACTCGCCGTCATGGACAGAGACTTGGAAATCCTCGATGACGACCTCGAAACAATGGTCGGCTCACGTGGAGTCAAACTCTCTGGCGGACAAGCCCAACGCACCGCCGCCGCCCGCATGTTCATCCGCGACACGGAATTGGTCGTCTTCGATGACCTTTCCAGCGCACTGGACGTGGAAACCGAACGTCAACTCTGGGAGCGCATCTTTGAATCAGGCAACGAATTAACTTGTCTCGTCGTCTCCCATCGCCGTCCACTTTTGAGGCGCGCAGACCACATCATCGTCCTCAAAGACGGCAAAGTCGAATCCGAGGGCACACTCGACGAACTCCTGGAGAGGAGCCCGGAAATGCGCGAACTTTGGAAATTGGAAGAACAACAATAACCACAAAGGAATGAAGGGTCACAAAGGAAAACCATAAAACCTTTGTGTACCTTTGTGACCCTTCGTGGTTGAGAAGGAGAATCTCATGCCCCAATCAACAACCGACCTAATCCACGCCGCACGCGAAGCCTTCAACCGCGCCATCGCCGAAAAAGACGCCAAACGCATCCGCCCATTGCTGGCAGCGAGTTATCATCTGATCACCGGTCGCAGCGACCAATTCCACGGAGCCGACGAGGAAGAAATACGTTGGGCTGAGCTTTTCAAACAAGACCCAACCGCCGTTTATCGTCGAACCCCGCGCGAGATCACCGCCAACGAACGTTGGGGCATCGCTGAAGAACTCGGCAACTGGCAGGGCGAGTACACTATAAAAGGTGAACTCGTACGCGCTTCAGGTGTCTACGCCGCCAAATGGCAGCGCACCACACAAGGTAACTGGGTATTGCAGGCAGAGGTTTTTACTACCATCAATTTTGATGAAGCCTGCGTACCACCTGACCCAATCGATTCGTAGGGCGGGCTTGTAGCCCGCCAATAAAGTTCGTCAGGCTAAAGACCCTACGGGTACATAGCCTGACCTACAGAAAGACAACCTCATGGACATCATCACAGGAAAGATCCTGAAACTCAACAACTGGCAAGATGGAAAAAGTATCGGACTTGCAAAAGAAGCCGGAAACAAAATGATCGCTAACGGCATGGAACGCGACGCGGCTCTTGCTCAACTCGAAGCTGTTCGCGCCAACCCAGGCAATTACCTCGCTGACAGTTTACTTGCCGACCTTGCCCGCGAGATTCTGCGCAAGAATAAAAACAACGAAGCCTCTGTCGAAGAACTTCGCGAATCGCCTCTGCCTTTCCCCATTTGGGGCGCAGAACAGATTGAACAGGGCGCAATTCAGCAGATGGAAAACGCCATGCGCCTGCCTGTGACTGTCACTGGCGCGCTCATGCCGGATGCGCACGTCGGTTATGGTCTGCCCATTGGCGGTGTACTGGCGACCGAGAATGTCGTCATCCCCTACGCCGTCGGTGTGGACATCGCCTGCCGTATGCGCCTGTCGTTATATGAGGTCTCACCGATCCTTATCGGACAGAAGAAGGGCATGTTCGAGGAATCCTTGTGGAATGAAACCGCCTTCGGTATGGGCGCTTCATGGAAAGGCAGTAAACGCGCCCAACATCAAGTGCTTGACGATGAAGCATGGCTGGCAACCAAGCAACTACGGACGTTGAAAGACACCGCCATGAATCAAATTGGCACCAGCGGCACGGGCAATCACTTTGTGGAATGGGGCTCGTTTCGCCTGCATGAACCGATGTTTGGATTACAGCCCGGCGAATATCTCGCCTTGCTCTCGCACAGCGGCTCGCGCGGAGTCGGCGCGAAGATCGCAGACCGCTTCAGTAAACTGGCAATGGAGAAACACCCCGACCTCGATAAGAGTGTCCGCCATTTGGCTTGGCTCACTCTGGATTCAGAAGATGGTCAGGAATACTGGCTTTCGATGGAATTGGCAGGTCGATTCGCCTCGGCGAATCACTACATCATCCACAAACGCGTGGCTGCAACTGTTGGGCTGAAGGAAGTGGCGGTGGTTGAAAATCACCACAACTTTGCCTGGCGCGAAACACTGCCCGATGGGCGTGAAGTCATCGTCCATCGCAAGGGAGCTACGCCTGCGGGTGTGGGAGTTCTCGGCGTGATCCCCGGCTCGATGGGAGATGCAGGCTACGTCGTCCGTGGAAGAGGCGTGAGCGAGTCGCTTGAGTCCGCTTCGCATGGAGCCGGTCGCAGAATGAGCCGGAAGGCTGCCATCAATTCCATCAGCAAGCGCGAACGGGACGACTACCTCAAAGAGCGCGGAGTAACCTTGCTTGGCGGCGGTATCGATGAAAGTCCGCAGGCATACAAAGCGATCGATGAGGTCATCACCGCCCAGCACGACTTGGTGGAGGTGATCGGAAAGTTCACCCCGCGCATCGTCCGCATGGCGGATGAGCCGGGCGATATTTAGAAGGGACAGGCACACCAAAAAGTGTGCCTGTCCCTTCCTTGCTAATATGATATTAAGGTGAGAAAATATCCGAAATCGCTCCTTCCCTGGGTTATTAACTTTCCAATAAAGCGCAATCCCCACCCTGTGAACTATCAGACGACCCGACTCTGTGGTCGGATTTTTCAGCGAAGTATTTTTATTAATCAGAGAGGATTTTATATGATGAAGTTACCATATTTTCACTGCCCTGTTCACAAGTTTGGCGATGAAGATTACGAATTCAAGCGTTACCAGTACGCCACGACATCGCAACCCAGGAAATGGATGTCTCCGGCGGCCATCATCTATCCCAAACATCCTGAAGCGGATCGCGACGTCGAGACAGCAATCCGCTTCGCCAGGGAGAATAACCTTGGTATAGCTGTGCGTACAGGCGGTCACGCCTATTCAGGCACCTCGTCAACATCCGACAAGAATATCCAACTCGATTTGAGCGAGGCATATACAGATTGGGGAGATTACGACACGGAAACCGGCTTGCTCCGTGTTGGTATTAGCCACTCACTGCTGGAATTCAACACAAAGTTGAAAGACAAGGGGCTTTTTATGCCGACCGGCCAATGCTACGATGTGCATGTCGGCGGCCATGCGCAAACGGGCGGGTACGGTCAGTTATCCCGCGCCTTTGGTCTTTTCAGCGACCATATTGTGTCCTTTGAGATATTCCTGGCAGATGGCACAAAGAGAACCATCGCCGTTGACAGCCCGGATCAAGAGGACAAGGATCTCTTTTTCGCCGTTCTCGGTGGCGGCCCCGGCAACTATGGCATTGTGACCCACATCACCCTCCGCCCGCTGAAGGATTCGGACCATAAATACGCTCGTGCTTTAAAGCAAGTCATTCCCTACGATCCAGCGCTCGATCACAACGTTTTAGTGCAGATGTTCGACCTTGTACAGGAGTGGGAGGATGCTCCGGGTGACTATGATTTCTGTTTCACGGTGGCGGCAGGCGAGGAAGACTATATCGCAAATCAACTTGGACGTGCTTCGAAAGATGACTTCATGATCAAGCATTTTGGAGATAAAAACGGTTCCTCTCCATTCACCGTCCTGGTGGTCTACTTCCAATACTCGAACCTGGATAACAAACCCGACACATATGACCCGAAGTGGTGCAATAAGATCGAGGCGATCCTCAAAACTGCAAACCATGGTGGCTCGTGGTGGGAGCGGTTAAAGATGTGGTTTGAACAGAAGATCCTCAATCTTATCGTGAAGCGTGACAACAGCAAAATTACGAAGATCTCGGAAAGTATTACGCAGCTATGGACCTTCGAGGGGACCCGCGAGTTCAACTACCCCTTCCTGAAGTATGGTCAGGTCACGGACAAAGTTGCGTCCCCCGGTTGGTCAGAGTGGGCAGCGTCGCGGATCGACGAGATGAGCGGGCGCAGTGATGAAGGTCTCATGGTGTTTGTCCAATGTCAGAATTTCGGCGGCAAGGACTCAGCCGTGACCAAGAACGGCAGGCGCAGGCAGACCTCATATGCATGGCGCAACACAACTGTCGGTTACAACCTTGACATTTTCTTTAATGGCAAAGTACCCGGGGCTCAAGAGTATGCGTGGCAATGGCACAAACGCAACCTTGAGGAGGGTGTTGGTCAATCTGGCATGTTCTCTACAACGGATCATCGCTGGTTTTGGGCAAGTCACGACAACACCGATATGCACGTGGTGTGGCCATATTACTACTCCTGGGAAGATTATGACAGGTGCCGCAGCGTCAAAAAGCAGGTGGATCCCACAGGCGTCTTCACCTCCAATTCGTTCGTTGTCGGATATACACCCGATAGCGCGCCAGCGCACGCCGCTTTGCCCGGTGCGCTGGATAAGGGATCAACCATTCCTGGCCGGTTCGAAGGGGAATTGGACGACGAGGTCTTCACTGAGGGGCATGCCGACCGCGCAAAACAACGCGCCCAAGCGAAAGGAATCAATACAGATAATATATTCCGATGAAGTCTAAGAGAACAGATATGACGCTGGATATTTATCTGCCACAAGATCGATTACAGGCGATCGCGAATGGGGCATCCCTGCCGGACCGTTCTTCAGGTACGGTGATGTTCGCGGATATTAGTGGCTTTACGGCGTTGACCGAATCTCTGCGAGAGACACTCGGTTCCCGCAAGGGCGCAGAGGAACTCACCAAAAGATTAGACGACGCCTTTACCGCTCTCATCGCCAGCCTGGAGCGTTATGGCGGAAGCGTGATCGGCTTTGCAGGTGATGCTATCACCTGCTGGTATGACGGCGAGGATGGCGCAGTTCGGGCGATCCATGCCGGGATTGAGATGCAGAAAGCCATCACAGATTTCCCGGATCTGTTCTTGAAGGTATCCATCGCCTCGGGAGAGGCGCGGCGATTTGTCGTGGGAGATCCATCCATTCAGCTCATCGATGTCCTGGCTGGGAGAACTGTCTCCCGCTCGGCTCTGGGTGAACGCTTGGCAGGCAAGGGCCAAGTATTGGTAGACGAAGCCACTGTCCAAACGCTGGGAGCTTCGTTGGAGGTGGATGAATGGCAGCTGGTGGACGGCGAAAAGTTCGCCGTGATTAAAAATATGGAGCAGAAAGCGGGAGAGCAAAAAACAACGCTTAAATCTCTTGACCCATCTTCCCTGAACCAGTGGGCATTGCCACATTTGCAAGGCAGGCAGGATTTTTTCAGTGAGTTCCGCCCATGTGTTGCAATGTTCATCCGCTTCTCAGGCATCGATTTTGAAGGCGACAACGCGCAATCTCTATTGGATGTGTTTGTGAAGGAGATGCAGAAATCCGCCGCCAGATACGATGGCGTCTTATTGCAGGTGACCATCGGCGATAAAGGCAGTTATGCTTACATCAATTTTGGCGCAGTGAATGCGCACGAAGACAATCCTCAGCGTGCATTGAAGGCGGCTCTGGAGCTCCGGAACAAAACCGAACTCCATCTGCAGATAGGCATCACACAAGGATTAATGCTGGTGGGAGCCTACGGCGGAGAAACCCGAAAGACATTCGGCGCCTTGGGCGATGATGTCAATCTCGCAGCAAGACTCATGATCACCGCCAGGGAAAGTGAAATATTGGTAAGCAGTCACATATACAAGGCTGTCAATGAATATTTCACTTTTGAAGCGCGCCCCGCGGTGATGGTAAAAGGGAAATCCAAGCCTATTCCTTTATATCAATTAATGGGCGAAACCCGGCGGCGAGCCGTACGCTTGCAGGAGCCGAACTACTCTCTGCCGATGGTGGGTCGGCAGGCTGAGTTGAGAAACATCGAAGAGAAGCTCGATCTGGCAAAAGAAGGGAAGAGCCAGGTGATCGGAATCGTGGCAGAGGCAGGCTTGGGCAAGTCCCGACTCGTGGCGGAGGTAATCCGCAGCGCGAGAAGAAAAGGATTCGCGGGCTTCGGCGGTTCGTGCCAATCTGACGGGTTGACGTCCCCTTATCTCACATGGAAGACGATATGGACTGCGCTATTCGATATCGATCCCGATGCCCCCCTGGAGAAACAGATCCGCATATTGGAAGGGAAACTAAAGGAGCATAACTCCGACCGGGTGGAAGCCCTGCCCCTGCTTGGACCGATATTGAACCTCGATATTCCCGATAACGACTTTACGCGCAACCTCGAACCTGAGCAGCGCAAGAACGTATTAACCACTCTGTTACAGAATTGCCTGGTCGCCGCCTCCAGGTCCGAACCGATCCTGATCGTGATGGAAGACCTGCACTGGATAGACGCGCTATCGCACGACCTGCTGGAAGCATTGGCAAAGGCGCTGGCAGATTGCTCCGTTTGTTTTGTGCTGGCATATCGCCCGCCCGAGTTGATGCGCCTGCAGGCGCCGCGAATCGAAGCCTTGCCATACTTTACAAATATAAAATTGGATGAATTTACCTCTGCCGAAGGAGAGCAGGCTGTCCGTGCAAAACTCGCGCAGTTGTATCCCTCGCAAAGCGGGGCTGCGCCGTCTCTGCTGGTGGAAAAATTGATGCATCGTTCACAGGGCAATCCGTTTTATCTCGAGGAATTGCTCAACTATTTACGTGACCGTGGCCTCGACCCGCGCGATTCAGCGGGACTGGATAAGATCGAACTCCCTGATAGTTTGCATACACTCGTCTTGAGCCGCATCGACCAATTAAGCGAACGTGAAAAAAATACATTGCGCGCGGCCAGCATTGTCGGGCGTTTCTTCCGCGCCGCCTGGTTGACGGGGTACTACCCCGCCCTTGGTGACCTGACACATGTCAAAACAGATCTGGATAAACTGGATACGCTGGACATCACCCCCCTGGATTCGGAACCGGAACTGACGTATCTGTTCAAACATATCGTCACGCATGAAGTGACGTACGAAAGCCTGCCCTTCGCCTTGCGGGCGCAATTGCACGAACAGTTGGCAGTGTACCTTGAAAGCATCGGTGCGCCTGTGGAGATGATCGCCCAGCATTACGGGCGCAGCAATAACCAGGGCAAACAGCGCGAATATTGGCACAAGGCTGGGGATGCCGCGAGGGAGGCATTTAACAATGAAGCCGCGCTGGATTACTACGAGCGGCTTTATCCCCTGATAAGCGAACCAGGGGAACAAGCCCGCTTATGTCTCAAGCGGGCGGAAGTCTACTATGGCCGGGGGCGGCTCGCGGAGGCGCGGGAAAATCTAACATTGGGTTTGAACTTGATCGGTCGGCCATTGCCGGCGACTGCTTTGCAGATACGAATCGGGCTGTCTGGGCAAGCCTTGAAGCAGGTTTGGCATCGGCTTTGGTTTTCAATCAACCCCATCCCGGATGATGCGGGGTCGGAGGCAGAGATCAACGACGATGATTTGGATTTACTGCGCGCATATGAACTCCTTATATTTATTGACACACTGGCAAACAAGATAGGTCCCATTGATTATTATCTGGGTATGAAAATTCTCAATATGGCGGAGTCAGCGCGGCATAAATCGCCGATATTGGCAAGGGCGTATGCCATCCTGGCTCTGGGTTTCGGCGTGATGCCGATCCCCATGCATGCTCTGGCACTGTCTTATTTTCGCCGGGCACGTGCCACATTGACCGGGCTCGATCATTTGTATACTCAGGCTTTTGTCTTGTGGAGGGAAGGTCAATATGCCCTCAATAACGGAAAATGGGAAGATGGTGAAAAAGCCTACCAACTGGCGCTGGAAATCAGCGATCGGCTGGGGGATCGTCGCAATTGGGCTTTTGCGCTCGTAAATCAGGGGAGACTTGCTCATTTTCGAGGCCAATTTGATCTGTCCATCAAGCGGTGCGCGGACGTTTATCAAAGCGGACAGGCAAGGAATCATTTGGAACATCAGGCATGGGGGTTGAACGGTCAAGCTGTGAGTTTGCTCCACCTCGGGAAAATAACCCAGGCTGCCGAACTGCTGGAAAAAGCTTTGGCGTTATATGCCTTGATCGCAGATTCGGGGACGGCAGAGCAATCAACCCTGGGAACACTCGCCGCTGTTTATTTCCAAAAAGGTGAACTTGAGAAAGCCCGGGACGCCGCCGATAAAACCGCCCGATTGCTGAAACAGGCTTCTGTTCGTATCGCTCCATCCTTCGATTCTTATAGTAATGTTGCACATGTATATTTGGCGTTGTGGGAAAAATCTGGAACCCAACGCGAAAAATCGGAGATGAAGACGCTCGCGGGGCGGGCCTGCCTTGCATTGCGTAAATTTGCGAGGACATATCCCATCGCCAAAGCCCGGGCATTAATGTGGCAGGGACTGTACGATTGGCTGGACGGAAAACCGCGCAACGCACAAAAGAACTGGCACAAAAGTTTGGCGGCGGCGCAGAAAATGTCCATGCCGTATGATGAAGCGCTGGTTTATCGCGAGATGGGGCGGCACGCCGCCGGTTCGGAACGGGACCTCAATCTGGCTCACGCCAACGAAATCTTTGGTCGGCTGGGAGTCGCTTTGGATGCCGACATGGATGCCGCGCCAATGATGGTTACACGTTGACAAGCCCCCTTACTTATTGATGTCCGAGCGTCCTGAAGTTACCACAGGGATCATACGTGTGCTTACCCGCCCTCTGCAAAACCGGGTGAACGACATCTCGCTCGTGAATGAATGTATCAAGGAACCTGAAAGCGCTCGATAGGAAAACTCCGTCGGGAGATTACCGGCATTTCCGTGACCTTTTCGTTATAATTACCTCATGCAGATCCAACCAAAAGATCCCCTCCTTCAGGAAACCCTGCTGAACTACTCACAGGAATCTGACCCGGTGAAACGCAAGCAGCTGGAGGATATTATCTGGCAGAAATATGGGAGTGAAAATACCGCCTTCGTTTTGGATATGTCCGGTTTCTCGCTCCTGACCCGCAAGTACGGGATCATCCATTATCTCTCCATGATCCGGCGCATGCAGCTGACCGTCGAGCCGATCATCGCGAACTACGGCGGGCGCATCATCAAATTCGAAGCGGATAATTGTTTTGCCGTCTTTCCCGATCCAGCCTCGGCGGCGCGGACTGCCATTACCATCCAGCATGCAATCGCCGCCGCGAACCTTCTCACCAGCGAAGAGATGGATATTCACGTCACCATCGGCATCGATTACGGAAGGATTCTTATTCTCAATGAGGACGACATGTATGGCGACGCCGTCAACCGCGCCTGTAAGATGGGAGAGGACCTGGGCAAGGCGGATGAAATCCTCATCACCAAGGAAGCCATGGATATGATTCCCGAGGAGGCGCAGATCGAAGGGAAACTCATTGAGGTTAGTATCGGAGGGATGAACACACCCGCCTACCAGATCATCTACCGGACGGATATGGAAGAAGAACAACAATGGGTGAATTTAGATTAGTAGATCCAGAAGCACGCTTAACCCGGTCATGAGGAACGGGAAGAAGATCGCCGCGAGTACGCGGTAGAAATCCCAGTTTTCAAAAGGCCAGGTGGGGGCTTTTTCAGTCATTTCGAGCATGGAACGCAGCGCCACGATTTGGCTGTTTTGGTTTATATCGTTCTCCGCTTCCAGGTCCTTCAGCAATCGGTCGTATTCATCCTGAAGTGAGTTCGAAATATGACGGATGGCATTCAAGCGCGCAAGCCGCATGCTTCGATGTGCCTGCCAGAATGGAAGAGAAAAAGCAAGGGGGATGAGAAGCAGGTACAGAACCAGATAGATTGCATCCTCGGGAAAGAGCGGATTCCCCCAAAAGAAACGCATCGCGATAAACATTCCCAACACACCGCCGAACCCGGCAAACCACAGACCATACCTGGTGACAGCCTCAAAGGATTCGCTGTATCTGGACTGACCGATCAGAACCGGGAGCGTGACGTGCCGGTAAATACGATTGAGGTTGAATGCCATCATCAGATGCCTTACCAGGGCAAGGAGGATAAGATAGAACAGGATGAACCGCGAAAATTGAAGGATGACCGCCATCAGCCAATTGTAGCTATACCAGCGCAGTCCGATATATTGGGAAACGTACAAAAAACCAAGAACCATCACCCCCGCGCCGACAAACACCCCAAGCAGCCACATACGCGATGTGGCATGCAAGATTCGCGATGCGCGCAAGGCTCCGCCGTGCATCCTATCGGACAGAAGGGGCAGGACTTTGCCATACACTCCGGCGATCGCTTCCGATTGCCAAACATAGAAATACATCACAACAGGATGGATGAACAAAAACCCAACCATGTTGACCCTGTCCGCGATGCTGCTGCGATCCAGTCCCTCGCGAGGGAGGAGCGTGCCGAAAATTGCCGGCAGTGCAAACATATAGACAGCAAAAGCCGAAAAGCTCAGCAGGGCTGCCTGCCAGGGTTTGAACTTCAAGCCAAAGAGGAAGCGCCCAAATGGATCCCTGCCAATCACATCTCGAGAAGTAATCGTAGTTTCCATACGCGCTTCCTCCGTCTATTTTCAACTTTTCTATGCCGGGAGTTTTTCCAGGATGCCGATGGCGTTCTCGATCCGCCGCAGGCAGACATCCCGCCCGATGACCTCCATGCTTTCAAACAAGGGCGGGCTGACCTTTTGACCAGTCACTGCGACTCGCAGAATGCCGAAAACCTGATTGGCGCTGAATCCGCTCTCTTCGACATATGCCCGCAGGGACGGTTCGCATCGTTCGTGACTGATGTCTGGTTGCGCTCCCAAAATTTGATACGCCCTTCGAGCGATCTCTGCTGATTGTTTCGCGTCCAATCCCTTTGCAATGAGGTCTTCGTGGTTGGGAGTCACTTCGTCCTTGAAAAAGAATGCGCCAAATGAAATGCAATCGTCCAGGGTGGTGAGACGCTCGCGGATGAGTGGAATTATCTTTAGCAGCACATCCTCTTTGACATTGAGTCCTTCACGGGTAAAGTAAGGTTTGAGGCAGGCTGCCAGGTCTTCGATCGTCAGGAGGCGGATGTGAGTCGCATTGAAGTGATCCAGTTTTTGGAAATTAATCGCGGCAGGAGAGGGGGTCAACGAGTCGATGGTGAAGCGGTCGATCATCTGCTCAACGGTCATCACGTCATCTTCGGCGACGCCCCACCCCATGAGCGCAGACCAATTCAAAACACCTTCGGGGGTAAAGCCAAGGTCTTGCATGTCCTTGATGAAGATGGAATAGCCGTCTTTCATAGCCTCTGCCGCCTCACGCTTGGACATTTTGCCCTTACCGCTCGGTTTCAAGAAAACGGAAAGGTGAATCCAGACAGGCTCCTCCCACCCGAATGCGCGGACGATGTTTACATGAAGCGGAAAAGTTCCCAGCCATTCCGAACCGCGCATGACGTGCGTGATCTGCATTTCATGGTCATCAACAATCGCGGCAAGATGATAGGTCGGCAATCCATCGGTCTTGAGGATGACTTGATCGTTCAATTGTTTGTTTTCGGTGGTGATATCTCCGCGGAGGTGGTCATGCGCAACAGTCGCACCTTCATGCGGGATTTTGAAACGAACGGTGTGGGCTTCGCCGCTGGCAACACGTTTGGCTGCCTCCTCAGGTGGAATGACGCGGCAGGTGCCGTCGTAGCGGGGATTTTCCTTTCGTCTCATTTGTTCCTGGCGGACTTTTTCAAGCCGCTCAGGTGTGCAGAAACAAGGGTAGGCATGTCCTTTATCCACGAGAATTCTGGCGTGCGCCTGATAAATATCGCGCCGCTCCGTTTGACGGTATGGACCGAACGGACCGCCAATATCTGGACCTTCATCATATTGCAATCCAAGCCAGCGCAAGCCGTCCATAATCTCCTGCTCGGCGCCGGGCACGGTGCGTTTCAGGTCCGTATCCTCAATGCGAAGGACAAACTGACCGCCGGTCTTTTTGGCAAGCAGATAATCATACAATGCGACTCGTGCCGTGCCGAGATGCATGTGACCTGTCGGCGAAGGCGCGATACGGGTGCGGGCGGGTTCGATGGACAAAGATGCGACTCCTGATCGTCGATGGACAGCAACCCATCGTCTCTGGACTTTTTTAGAATTCTAGCTCTTTCTGGCGCATGACGACGGATTGTACCAAACCGATGCCGATCATGAGCGCGGTGAGGCCGCTGCCGCCATAACTGATGAAAGGCAGGGGCAGCCCGGAAACAGGCAACAGATTCAAATTCATGCCGATATTCACCGCCCCCTGGAAAAAGATCAATGTAGCCACACCGATGGCCAGCATGGCGCCCGATACATCCCTTGCCTTTTGCGCCGCGCGGATGCAGCGCCAGACAACCAGTCCAAGCGTGATAATGATCAGCAACCCACCCGCCATGCCGAACTCTTCAGAGGCTGCCGCAAAAATAAAATCGGTGTGACGGACCTTCAAGAAACGGAGCTGGGTTTGCGATCCATAACCATATCCCTGACCGGACACCCCCCCCGACCCGACCGCAATTAACGCCTGTTGAACGTTGTAACGATTCCCGAAGGTGTCGTTTGGATTTGGCACGACGAAATTGACAATGCGTTCCTGCTGGTAAGCCTGCATGCCGGGGATCTGGACTCCCAGGACCGAAAGGGTTATCACAGTTCCCAACAACAGAAAACCCAGCAAGGCGGCAATCACCACCTGTCTGACCTGAATTCCATTGACCCAGAGCATGACCGCAAGGATCACAGACAACACCATGACGTTGCTCAGGTTGGGCTGCAGGAGAATCAAACCGATGATCCAGATCGCGCGAAAAAACGCGCCCGCCATCCAACGCAAATCGCGAGGTTGATCGCGTGTGACTTCGAAGTACCGCGCCAAGACAATAAGAGCGACGATCTTCGCGAATTCAGTAGGCTGAAGGAACAATACCCCCACCTGGAACCAGCGCTGCGCGCCAAACGCCTCCTGCCCAAAACCAGTGAGCGTGAGGAGAAAACCGATGATGACAAGGTGGATCGGCCGGTAGAGCGAGATCCAATAGCGATAGTCGATGGAGGCGAGCAGGAAGATCAACACCACGCCCAAAATGGCGAAATATACCTGGCGTGAAATGAGCGGCTGAAGGACTTCATTCCCCGCGATCGCCGAGCGAATCATCACGGTGCCAAAGGCGGAAGCCAGCACCACCGCGCCTAAAAGCAGAAAATCGAAATTTCTCCAGGAGAGTCCACGTTCCATGATAAAAACATGAATGCACCCGATATCTCACAGGTTCATCCATGTCCGTGTTCTGAAGGATCAACCTGTGCGATGACGCGACGAACTTTTTAAGGGGATATCAGCGACCAAACGCTGTTCACGTCCGTCC
The DNA here is from genome assembly GCA_015075725.1 of Anaerolineales bacterium. NCBI lineage: Bacteria > Bacillati > Chloroflexota > Anaerolineae > Anaerolineales > Anaerolineales bacterium. The sequence goes on from JABTTV010000001.1 coordinate 4,615,444, forward strand.
CGTTCCAATTCGATGCGAACAGCTTCAGGGTCGATCTCGATATATTGCGAGATTGCCTTGAGCAGATCGTCCTTTAACGATTCCAATTGACCGGGAGTCAGGTCGGTGCGGTCATGCACAAGAACCAATTGCAGACGTTCCTTGGCGCTTGCCGCGCTTCGTTTGCGGGTGAAAAATTTCATTTCACTTCCTTCCCGCCAGGCGTTGAATGGCGTTCCATAACCCGCTTTGCGGAGCGAGGTCGAGGAAAGGCACATCCTCTCCTTGCAGGCGTTTGGCAATATTCCGGAATGCCGTCCCGGCCCTGCTCTTCCCGTCGGTGACGACAGGCGCACCCCTGTTCGAGCCGATGATCACAGTCTCATCCTCAGGCACGATGCCAATCAGGCGAATCCCCAACAGGTCGAGCACATCCTCTGCCGAGAGCATGTCGTTATTCTTGACAAGTGTTGGATTGAGCCGGTTGATGATCAGGGACGGGTTGCCTTTCTCCTCTGCTTCGAGGATTCCCACCACCCGATCCGCATCGCGCACCGCGCTGACCTCGGGATTCGTCACCACGATGACGCTGTCAGCTGCGGCTATCGCGTTTCGGAATCCGCGTTCGATGCCCGCAGGCGAATCGATGATCACGAAGTCGGCATCTGCTCTTAGGTCTTTACAGATGCGCACCATATCCGATGGGGAAACTGCGTTCTTGTCCCGGGTTTGCGCAGCTGGCAAAAGATACATTTCGGGATAATGCTTATCCCGGATCATCGCCTGCTTAAGTTTGCAGCGCCCCTCGATCACATCCACAATATCGTACACGATGCGGTTTTCGAGCCCCATCACCACATCAAGGTTGCGCAAACCGATATCGCCGTCGATACAAACAACGCGTTTACCGTCCATGGCGAGCGCCGTGGCGAGGTTGGCGACCGCGGTGGTCTTACCCACGCCGCCCTTGCCGGAAGTAATCGTAAATACTTGAGCGGTCATATCATTTCCTAGTTGTGGTTTCGCCGGGCGACCAGAGTTCGGCTTGCAGTTTGCCTTCATGGTTGATACTTGCGACCTCGGGTCTCGGGTCCTTCTGCGGCTTCAGCATGGCAGACACTTCGTCTGCGATGCGCAATTGGTTGGCAGAGAGATCAAGCGCGCAGATGAATGCTTCGCGGTTGCCTTTTGCCCCGGCATGGATCACGCCTCGCACCCGTCCCCAAACGATGACGTTCCCTTCTGCGATGATCTCCGCGCCGGGGTTGACATCACCGTAAACTACGACATGTCCGGGGTATTCGATTCGTGTGCCAGATCGGACGGTTTTCGCAACAAAGAGCGCAGAATCCTCGGGGATGGATTCAAGGACATGCCTGGCTTCTTCGGGTCTCGGTTTGGAAATTCGCGTGGCAAGGCCAAGCAATTGGGCGGTGGTTTCCGTCGTGGGCGATTCGCTGACAACCGCCCAGAGAGTGATGTTACGTTCCGAAAGCCAGTCTCTCAGGTCCACAAGGTCATTCACTTTCAGAACCTGCGACCCGACATCCATGGCAAGCCTCGCCCCCTGGAAGAATGTGGAGCGCTCGGTGATCTGAAGCATGAGCGCGTCACGCTGATCGCCCCAGTCAGCATCCGCAAAAGTCGCCAACAGGCCGTCGCGGATTCCCTTGATCTGTACGATAGAAGAAGTCGATTCCATAAATGCGTTCATTCAGGCATTGATGGGCAATTATACCTGATGAAATTATGGAAATTACGGCGGCGGCGCGCCTTGCGCGATATCCAATGCCTTGATTTCGAAATATGCTTTGATGACACGTGCGACCATGGGGCCTGCGACGCTCGCTCCCTCTCCCCCATTGTAGGCGAAAGCGATCACTGCAATTTCCGGATCCTCGAAGGGAGCGTAGGCCACCGTCCACGAATGTGTGGGCCAGGCGCCGAATTGGCAGCGGTCCGCTGCGCGGGCGACGTCATCGCAATACTCCGCCGTCCCCGTCTTTCCCGCCACTGCAATGGGGAAATCCGTGAAAAGATCGCTCAGGGTGCCGAAGGTGGTATCGGTTACTGTCCGTCTCGTACCCGCACGGACAGCCTGGACCGTTTCAGGCTCGACTATCTTGAAATCATCCGTCAACGTGCAATACGGACCGTCGCATGAATATTCCTGAATCAGGGGTTCAACGGTAATATCCCATTTCATGTTGGGCGTGAAGGGAGATATTTGATAACTGCCCGGCGTTTCGAATTCGGTGGCGGTAAAGTCCTGCGGATTGAACCACACTTCTACAACATTGCCATCGCCGTCCGTCACCTGCCGGACGATGGTAGGCTGCATTACCTTGCCGTTGTTGGCAATCGTCGCACCTGACATCAGGACCTGTAATGGCGTAGCCAGCACATATCCCTGACCGACGCTGGCAATATAGGTGTCACCCGTCGACCAGTTCTCACCGGTGTTGATGCGCTTCCACTGCGGGTCGGGAATCAACCCATCCTGTTCACCCGGTAACTGAATACCCGAAGCGGCATCATACCCGATGGCACGTGCGTATTGTTGAAGGCGTTCGATCCCCAATCCTTGCGGGATTTCGTTCTCGAATCCGCCGCCCAATTTGTAGAAACAAACATTGCTCGAGTAAGCGATACATTGCAGAAAGGTCAATGGACCGAAACCTTCAGGACGCTGATCGAAAATATAATCGACAAATGGGCGGGTGTTGCGATCCGTGCAGGGATCGTTCGGGTTGAACCGCTCACACAAAAGCAACTGGCCCGGCGCCTGGACGATATCATCCAGATCGACAACACCTTCGTTGAATGCGCCAGTGGCTGTCGATAGTTTAAAGGTCGAGCCAGGCGGATACTCAGCCGATATGGCATTGTTCAACAGGGGTTTGCGCGGGTCCTGACTCAGTTGTTCATAGTAATACGCAGGAATGAAGCGGCTTAACCGGTTATTTTCATACGTAGGATAGGAAACCATCGCAAGGATCTCGCCTGTCTTCGGATTGATGGCGATGATCACTCCACTTGAAATACGCACACGTCCAAAATATGTATTCCAAAACCGAATTTCCTCTTCCAATGTTGCCTGTGCAGCCGCCTGCAACCGCGTGTCGATGGTCAGATAAACATTGTGTCCCGGCACAGGCGCGATGGGCGGTTCGAGGTTCCGAATCTCCTGCCCGGCGACATCCACCTGGACGACGCGCAAACCATTTCTGCCAGCCAGAATATCCTGCAGTGAAGTTTCCACGCCTGCATACCCGATCTTGTCGCGGTTGGGGATGAATCCCTTCGCGCGCAATTCCTCCTCTTGAGAAGCGGGGATCGGACCCAAAAAGCCAATGACATGCGAGGTCAAAGATCCGGTCGGGTAATCGCGGATCGGCTCGATCTCCACGCTCACACCGGGCCAGTCCACTTTTTTCTCCTCAACAATACGGGCGACCTCCTCGGACACATTACATTGAATCTTCACGGGGCTGTATGGTGCAAGAGTATCCTGCAATGCAACCAGCTGGGAAATACCCGGTCCGGGCACACAGGGAGCAAAAAGTTTTGCCTCTTCCAACGATTCGTCGGTTACCGGTCCGCCCACCGGGACGTCCACAAGTTCGGAAAGTTCCCGATAGATTCGCTGGATATCCGAGTCGTCCACCGGCAGGTTGGCGGGAGTCACAACCACGTTATAGGATGCGACGTTTCGCGCCAATATATATCCGTTGCGGTCGTAAATGATCCCGCGCGCGGCAGGGATGCTGACCTCGGTGGTGTAATTGTCCACTGCGCGGGTATGATACAGATCGCTGTTGAATAGCTGCAGGTTGATCAGACGCAGAATGAACCCCGTCAGGGTGATTCCAACCACGAAATAGATCACCCCGAGACGCCACGCCTCGAATCGGACTGGTCTTGATTCTGAACCGGTGCTCATGCAAACTCCTCGACCGGGTATACCCAATGCGACACGTCGCGCATGAACGGATATATCGGGATGCACAATAGCATATTCAACAACAAACTTGGCAGGGTTACAAGACCTGCGACGTCTCCGAACGAGAAAGTTGTCCCCAAAAAACGAAGGATGATAAAAGAGAGTAGATGAAAGAACAGGGTGCCCAGAAATACAACACTGAACATTGCAAGCAGCGGCGCCTGCCACACTCTGCGCTGAAGGATTCGCGCAACGAATAAGACTCCGAAATACCCCAATACCATAACAGGAAGCGGCAGGCTGGAGATGAATCCAAGGAAGAGACAGGCAACCGCGCCCCAATGCCAGGCAGATTCGACTCTTTCCTGTAACGCCCAGGCGGCAAGAAGCACGAGCGGCAGGTCGGCATATCCATTGAGCAGCCGGATCTGACTGACAATGGAGGATTGGAGAATCACAGCCAGCCCCAACAAAGGGAATGCAATTAGATTTCGCATGGAAGGATCAAGGAATAGGAGTGGTCGCCGGTTCGAGGGGCGCAATATCCACCGGGCGGAAATTGGTGATGACCAACACGATCTCGAGGCGGGAAAAATCCACGGCAGGCTGAACCGTCGCCTGTTGGAACAACTCAAATTCCAGGGCACGAACCGTGACGACCTGCCCAATGATAAGATCCGCGGGATAGCCGCCGCCCAATCCGGAGGTCAAAATCAGGTCCCCCGCCTCAACCGTGACATTTTGAGAGATCAAATCGAGCAAAATATCACCGGTGACCGAACCGTACAAAACTGCGCTCGTATCGGCGTTCTGTAGATACACGTTGACCGATGATGCCGGGTCGGTGACGAGTTGAACACGGGCGGCGTCGGCAATGACTGCATCGATACGGCCGACCAGGCCTTGATTCGTCACCACCGGCATGCCGCGGCGGATATCATCGTTGGAACCGCGGTTGATGATGATGTAATGAAGGAAAGGGCTCGGGTCGCGGCCAATTACGGATGCAGCTTTATACGTGCTTTCGGGATTGGAGCGGGAAAAATCCACGAGCGCGGCGAGGATCTCCGTTTCGTTCACGCGCTGCTGAAGTTCGATCAATTGCGCCTGTAATTGAGAGACCTGCGCTTCCAGTTCGGCATTGCGCTGTCGCAAAGTGACGATATCGCGCGGGGCGGTGACAAAATCCTGAAAACCGGTAAATCGTCCGGCGATCCAGGTTTGAATATTGATCAGGGTTGCTGTAAATCCGCGCGAAGCCGAACCAAGCACGCCGCTAAAGGCAAGCACAAGGATTCCGCCCACGACCAGAAAGATAATGGTTGTTTGTAAGGAACGGGAATTCATTCGAAATTACAGTCCAACACGCATCGATATGCTTCGTCCTGAGATTGCACGATGCTGAAAGAATACCATATTAAAATCTTTTTCGATGAGGGGAAAATGAAAAATAACCGGCTCAAATATGCCGCGTACTGCCGCGTTCCAGGCCGATCAGGTACCGGCTGAGACTTTCCAGGTCTTCGAAAATCATTGCCGCGCCACGCGCCACACATGTCAACGGATCCTCCGCCACCCAGACTCGCAATTTCAACTCGTCGGTGAGCCGGTCTGCCAGCCCCTGAAGAAGTGAGCCGCCTCCCGCCAGACAAATCCCAATATCCATCAGGTCCGATACGATCTCTGGCGGGATCTCATCGAGCGCATCACGCACGGTATCGATGATGACCTGGACGGATCCCGAAAGCGCTTCACGAATTTCAACCGATGATACTTCGACGGTTTCAGGCAGGCCGGTCACAAGGTTTCGCCCGCGAACCTCCATGGTTTTTTCGGGCTGCAAGGGATAGGCGGAACCGATCTGCCATTTGATCTGCTCCGCAATGCCCGTGCCGATCAGCAGGTTGTATTTATTGCGCAGATATTGCAGGATATCCTGGTCCATCTCGTCGCCTGCGACGCGCAAAGACCTTGAAGCCACCACCCCACCGATGGACATGACAGCCACTTCGGTTGTACCGCCTCCGATATCCACCACCATCGATCCGCGGACTTCTCCAATGGGAAGACCGGCTCCGATCGCAGACGCAATGGGTTCTTCGATCAACAAGGCTTGTCTTGCGCCGGATGCCATGACCGCATCGTATACCGCTCGTTTTTCCACTTCGGTCACACCGGTGGGCAGCCCAATGATCACTCGCGGGCGCGGCAGCGGGACCACGCTTTGTTCATGCACTTTTCCGATGAAATATTCCAACATCACACGGGTGACATCGAATTCGGCAATGACCCCGTCCCGAATGGGACGCACGACCACGACATTTGCTGGCGTACGACCGACCATCTCTTTGGCTTCCAGCCCGATTGCGAGCGGCTGGCGCAATTTCTTATCCACCGTCACCCAGGATGGTTCGTTGATTACAATGCCCTTCCCGCGGACATGTACAAGCGTATTTGCGGTGCCAAGATCGATGGCGATATCGAGTGAAAAGAGGCCTAACAGCCAATTGATGGGGTTGAAGGCCAAAATCGGCTCCTATGATACGGGGATGGGTTCGGGTGGAACTTTCGAGGAATTATACCATGAGGGGGAATCTTAGATTTTTTCAGCCAGCCTCCATTAACACGGTAGAATCGGGAAATAATTTTTGTAATCGGAGGAAGCCATGTCCAAATTTGCGATCGTCACCGACAGCACCGCCTACATCCCGCCGGAATTGACAAAGAAATACGGTATCCACGTCGCGCCGCAAGTCCTCATTTGGGAGGAAAAAACCTATCGCGACGGGGTAGATATCCAGCCTTCCGAGTTTTATTCCAGGCTAAAGACCGCCAAAGCCATGCCGTCCACATCGCAGGTCTCGCCGGCGATCATGCAGGAAATATTTCAGGGCATCGTCGATAACGGGTTGTCCGTGCTGGGTATTTTCATATCCTCTAAATTATCAGGCACCCTTCAATCTGCGATTCAAGCGAAAGACCTGATGGGCAGCGCCGGGGAGAAAGTATATCTTGTCGACAGCCAAGCCACCGCGATGGCGCTCGGGTTTCAAGTGCTTGCCGCTGCACGCGCGATGGAATCCGGGGCAAATCTCCAGGAATGTACCGCGCTTGTGGAAAAATCCCGCGAACGAACTGGCGTGTACTTTGCCGTGGATACGCTGGAATTCTTACATCGCGGCGGCAGGATCGGCGGCGCGCAGCGGTTCATCGGTTCGGCGCTGAACCTCAAACCGATCCTTGCTCTTAAAGAGGGAAAGGTCGAAGGCATGGACCGCATCCGCACCAAGACCAAAGCGCACGACCGTGTGCTGGAATTGGTGACGGAAAAGGTGAAAGGCAAACCCAATATCCGCCTCGCCACTCTGCATGCGGATGCGGCGGATGACGCAAAAAAACTTCTCGACCGCGCGAATGTCGAGCTTTCACCTGTCGAAAGCCTGTTCACAGAGGTCAGCCCTGTTGTTGGCACTCATGCAGGACCCGGAACAGTAGGGCTGGCATACATGTTCGATTGATGATGGATAATTTCCAATTCGAGCGCATCGCCAAAACGATGCCATTCCTCAATAACGCAGATCCGGAACTTGTCAGGGAGTTCCGGAAATCTGCGTTCCTGGCGCGGATTCCCTCCGGACGGGATATTTTCCTGGAGGGTGACACAGTCGAATCAATCGCGTTGCTCATCTCAGGCGTTGTGCGGGTGTACAAGATCGGCGAGACCGGACGCGAGATAACGCTTTACCGTTTCGGCAACGGCTCATCGTGCATATTGAGCGCCAATGCGATCCTCAGTTATAAGACCTTTCCGGCCATTGCCACGGTCGAAGAAGAGGCGGAGGCAGTCATGATTCCCGCCGACGTTTTCCGCGGCTGGGTCAAAAAATTCGATTTCTGGCGCGACTTTGTTTTCGACCTGCTGTCGCAAAGGTTATCGACCGTCATGCAGGTCGTGGATCAGGTTGTCTTTCAACGCATGGACCGCCGCGTGGCGGCTCTACTGCTCCAACGCGGGCGAAGCGAGAATCCCATTCGCGTCACCCACCAGGAGATCGCTTCAGAATTGGGAAGTTCCCGCGAAGTGATCAGCCGCCTGCTCGAAGATTTCATCGCCGAAGGCAGTATCCGTTCGGGCAGGGGATTCATCGAAGTGCTGGATTTTGAGCCGCTGGAAACCCGCTCGAATATGTGACATTGTCACAGACAGGGACGAGGGACTCTCCTATACTGGGGGCATCAAACAAAACTAAAGGAGATTTTTCCAATGAAACGCAATATGTCCAACGCCGATCGCATCATCCGCCTCGTGATTTCCGCCTTGTTCGTCTACCTTTACTTCGGCGGGATCGTCACCGGAACTTTCGGCATCGTCCTGCTCGCGCTCGCCGGGGTTTTCACCCTCACTTCGATCGTCGCGTTCTGCCCGCTCTACGCGCCGTTCAAGTTCAGCACCTATAAGGCTTAACCTGCCGAGGAGCGGATGGTTCGCCATCCGCTCCATTCTTAAAGCCATGAACTTACAGGAATTTCAACACAAAATCGACACAGCCGGGAAACCCGTCATCGTGGATTTTTGGGCTGGCTGGTGTGCCCCGTGTATGATGACAAAACCGGTTCTCGAGACACTCGGGCAGGAATACGCTAAAGAGGTGGCGTTTCTGCCCGTCAATGCCGATACCGCCCGGGAACTGCTCCAGCAATACCGGGTCTTTAGCATTCCCACTGTGCTCGCCTTTCAGGACGGTCGTGAAGTCGCCCGGTTGACAGGGGCGCAGAACGAAGCGGGATATCGTACCGTCTTCGAATCCCTGGCGAAAGGGAAAGAAATCAAGATTCCGATGAACATTTTCGACCGGTTGCTCAGGCTGGGTTCCGGCGGTCTGCTCATCGTTCTGGGCGTCATGAACGGTAACTGGCTCCTCCTGGGACTCGGTGCAGTGCTCGCCTTTTTAGGCGTGTATGACCGTTGCCCGATTTGGAGGGCACTGACAGGAATACTGAAGAGGAATTAATTGCCTCAGGTAGGAGTAACGGCTCAGGGTCACGCCTGAGCCGTTTTGTTTCCATGCGAAACGCCCCGACGGGTATAATCCAGTTCATGACGCAGAAAATCCCATTGGTGATCGGAATCGCAGGCGGGTCAGGTTCGGGAAAGACCACCGTTGCCCAGGAGATCCTGCGAAGAGTTGGCGCAGATAGCATCGCATTTCTCCAACACGATTCGTATTATAAAGACCTGCGGACGATGAAAGCCTCCCAGCACTCCGATGTGAATTTCGACCACCCGGACGCGCTCGAAACAGAACTTCTGATCAAGCACATCATCGCGCTTAGGGATTTCAAACCCGTGCAAGTGCCGATCTATGATTTTGCGAACGACACGCGCAAGCCCGAGACATTCACCGTCGAGCCGAAAAACGTGATCCTCGTGGAAGGGATTCTCCTTTACGTGGAACCCGACCTGCGGAAGTTGTTCGATGTCAAGCTCTTTGTCGATACGGATGCCGACATTCGTTTCATCCGGCGCTTGCAGCGGGATCTCTCCGAACGCGGCCGCACCACCGCATCTGTGATCGAACAATATTTTGCGAGCGTGCGCCCGGCGCATCTCGAATTCGTCGAACCGTCCAAACGATACGCGGATGTCATCATCCCGGAGGGCGGATACAACACCGCCGCGCTCGACATGGTCACCGCAAGGATCGAAAATTTACTCAAATAAATCACAAAGGAGAACTACATGGCAAAACAATGGAGCAAGCCCCCCGAAATGCAGATCGACCCGAAAAAGAACTACCGCGCGCGCATGGAAACCGACAACGGCACGATCGTGCTCGAACTTTTTGCGGATAAAACCCCCGTGACGGTGAACAACTTCGTTTTCCTTTCGCGCGAAGGCTACTACGACGGAGTGGTCTTTCACCGCGTGATCGCAAATTTCATGGCGCAGGGCGGCGACCCGACCGGGACCGGTAGAGGCGGACCCGGCTATCGCTTCCAGGACGAGTTTCACCCGAGCCTGAAACACAACAAGCGTGGAATCCTTTCGATGGCGAATGCGGGACCGGGGACGAACGGCTCGCAATTCTTCATAACGCACGTGCCCACGCCGCATCTCGATAACCGTCATACTGTCTTCGGGCAGGTCGTGGAGGGCGAGGATGTTTTGATGTCGATCCCGGAGCGCGACCCGAGCAACGTCAACGCCCCGGCAGTGAAAATTCTCCGTGTCACCATCGAAGAAAGTTAGACCGGCAAAAAAAGGTTCAAAGACCGGCAAGTCGAAGAGTTCAAAGGCTATTAGCGGCGGAGGAAAAGGAAAAAAGAAGAAAGAAGATATTTCGCCTGACACTCATCGTGTTGACCTTCCGGTTTCAAAACCTGAAAACAAACTCCTGACGACCATCCTGCGAATCCTCGCGGTGCTGGCAGTGGCCGGGATCACCGTCTATGTATACAGCATCCGCGACCGTGTGGAGGAATTTGCTCAGCTGGGTTATTTCGGCGCATTTCTCATTGCGCTGATCGCCAACGCGACCGTGATCCTGCCCGCGCCGGGCGTGGCGGTGGTTTTCGGGATGGGTGCAGTGATCAACCCGGCGGGCGTTGGATTTGCAGCCGGGGCAGGCGGCGCGCTTGGCGAATTAACCGGTTATCTTGCCGGTTATGGGGGCCAGGCTGCGGTTGAAAATTCGCAAACATATAACCGCATCCTGCCCTGGGTTCAAAAACACGGCGCATGGATGATTCTCTTGTTATCCGCCATCCCCAACCCATTTTTCGATGTGGCGGGAATCGCCGCCGGGATCTCGAAAATCCCGCTATGGAAGTTCCTGCTCGCCTGCTGGGCTGGCGTGACGATCAAGATGCTGATCTTTGCCTTTGCCGGAGCCTACTCGATAGATTGGATCGCAAGTTTCTATGAATAACATGGACCTGAAAGGTTTCGAAGCCTTTCAGGTCTGATTTTTCAAAAAGGAGCTAATCATGAGCAACTACGAAAAGATTGACGCTTTTATCGACAAAAACCTGAACCAAAGCCTCGATGAACTCAAACGGTATGCCGCCCAGCCGAGCATCAGCGCGCAAAACCTTGGACTGAAGGAATGCGCGCTGATCGTGAAGGAAATGCTCGAAAAGCGCGGATTCAAATCACAGATCATGGATACCGACGGCGCGCCGGTCGTGTTCGGTGAGAGAAAAGGCAAGAGCGATAAGACGCTTCTGATCTACAATCATTACGACGTCCAACCGCCCGAACCGCTGGAATTATGGGACAGCCCGCCGTTCGAGCCGCAGATTCGCGATGGGATCATGTACGGGCGCGGCGTGAGCGACGACAAGGGACATCTCACCTCCCGTTTGCACGCCATTGACGCATTCCTCGCGGAGGAAGGCGAACTTCCCTGCAATATCAAGTTCATCATCGAAGGCGAAGAGGAAACCTCCAGCGTTCACCTGCACGATTTTATTTCTCAAAATCTCGACCTGCTCAAAGCCGATGCCTGCATTTGGGAGTTCGGCGGCGTGGACCACCGCGGACGCCCCCAACAGTATCTGGGCTTGCGCGGGATTTGCTATGTGGAGCTATCCGTGACTTCGTTATCGACGGATGTCCACTCGGGTCTGGGCGGGAGCATCCTGCCGAACGCAGCCTGGAGGCTGGTCTGGGCCTTGAACACCCTCAAGGGCAAAGACGAACGAATCCGCATCCCCGGCTTTTACGATGATTGTGTCCAGCCCACCGACCGCGACCGCGAGTTCATGGAGAAATTGCCGGACATGGCCGATGAATACAAACGACGATTTGGAGCAAAGAATTTCATCAAAGGTCTTACCGGCGGCATGGATTTGAAACTTGAAGAAGTTTTCGTCCCGACCTGCACGATCTGCGGCCTCACCAGCGGATACCAGGGACCCGGCTCGAAGACCGTCCAGCCGGCATTTGCTTCCGCCAAAGTGGACTTCCGCCTTGTGCCGAACCAGATGCCGCAGGATATTCTAAAAAAACTGCGCGCCCATTTGGATGCCGAAGGCTTCAGCGACGTCCAAATCAATTTCCTCGGAGGGGAACCCGCGGCGCGGACCGATCCGGATCATCCCTTCGTCAAACTGGTGGTCGATACGGCGGAGGAAATCTACGACGCGAAGATGGACATTGTCCCAATGATCGGCGGCTCGGGACCGAACTATCCCTTCGTCCACAAACTTGGACTCCCGGTGGTGACAATGGGAATCGGTTACCCGGACACAAAAGCCCACGCCCCCAACGAAAACTTCCGCCTCGACCTGTATGCCCAGCACGCAAAACACACGGCAAGGGTCATAAAGGAGTTTGCAGCGTAAACGCAAGACCGAAGACAATGGACGGTAGCCGATGATCTATTGACCGTCCATTGTCCATCCTCCACCGTCCGCTAAAGTGACCTTTTTCACTCCGATTTCATGACTTTCTTTTTACTAAAATTGTATATAATATGTTTGTAACAAATTTCACAATATTACGCTACGTTTGGAGGAACCCATGTTCGTAGGCGAAAGAATGTCTCACCCTGTTATCACCGTCACGCCGGAAACCCCGGTGCATGACGCACTTGCCATGTTCAGAAACGAACGCATCCGCCGCGCGCCCGTCGTCAAGGACGGGAAAATGCTCGGCATAGTTGCCGAAAGGGACCTGCTCAACGCGTCTCCCTCCCCCGTCACCAGCTTGAGTGTGTGGGAAATGAACTACCTGATCAGCAAAGTTACGGTCAAACAAGTGATGAGCAAAAAAGTGATCACAGTGGATTTCGACACCCCCATCGAGGAAGCGGCGCGCATCATGGCTGATAAAAAGATCGGCGGCCTGCCCGTCATGCGGTCTGGCAAAATGGTCGGCATCATTACGGAAACCGATCTGTTCAAGATCCTGCTTGAGTTGATGGGCGCCCGTACGAAAGCCATCCGGGTCACCGCCGAGATCGCCGACGCCCCCGGAACCCTTGCCAAGGTCACAAAGGCGGTGGCGGAAGCGGGCGGGAATTTCATCTCCTTCGGTTTCTTTTCCGGCGAGGACACCAGCAGCAAGATCCTCACCTTCAAGGTGGCAGGCCTGAAAAAGGACGAGATCACCAAAATCCTGAGCAAAGCGGTCAAAAAGTTTTGGGATATCCGTCAAAGTTAGCGCATCATACGGCGAGCGCGCGGAGTTTCTCCGCGCGCTCTTTTTATTTCATGGATTTGCATCCCACGGCGCGACCCCCCGCCCGCGCCCGCCTCTCAATGAACCGATGATGGGCTCAGCCAACCCGGGCAGAATCTCCGCCGTTGCCGCGAGCAGACCGAAACAACCCGCGATCATCATGTCGCCGAAGGGGACGGCAAAGTATGGTTGGAGGAATTTACTATTTTCGATTTCAGATTGACGATTGAAGAGACTTCTACGGGGACCCGTCACCACTACATCAAAGTCAGCCCTCCCAAATTCAAAGACCTCATCCGAATACATCAGGGCGCCGTGACCCATGTCGTCAAAGACATCTTCATGTTTGAGGGAGCCGTCTGCCAGTTTGCGAATCAGGTTTTCGAGTTTCGCCAGGTCGATCTCGCCGGTATGATGCTCGAACACGCCTTCGATCCCCTTTTCACCCAAACGAAACGCCAGGGTATGAAAATTACCGACATTGCAAACGATCTTGTTTTCGCGATTTGCAACAGCCGGATCAAAATCCGCGCCCAGGACCGCAGCCGGTGCAGTATCCATCACCACAAGCGGACAGGGCAGATCGCCAGCCGAATCCGCGACCGAACGCAGGCGGGTCATGATTTGCGGAATCTTGTCGGAAGGATAGGCAAACGCCGAAAGCGAATTCCTCTCCCGAATGCGGTCATCCAAATAATCGAAGCGGAATTGCCGGTCAGAGACGCCGGGCGGCGCATTGCCGTGATCGAAGACGGCAACCGCTACCGCCGCAAGATCGCTCAACGAAATGCCGTAATCGGAGAACGTCCTGGAGATCGATTCGAAATCAAAATCCTTCAACTCAATACGGTGGACCGTGGAAGACAGCCGGTTGGCTTCGTCTTCCGAAATGATCATGATCCCCAGCGCTTCCACCTTATCCAATTCGTCGTTCAAGGTCGTCGCGGCGGACGCGGTCATGTAAACGGGAATCCCTGCGCGGGCAACTTCTTCGATCGCCCAGGCTGAGGGGCCGCCCCCCATTTGGTGACCGGTGAGCAGGATCGGGGTCCGCGAATGAAGCGATTGTTTGAGACGGCGATGAACCATCATGGTGGGCGAAGGCAGGACGAGTTTGAATCCGTTCTCGATGTCGAGATTCGAATCATAGAGAAAAATATCCTGCGTGCCTGTGCCGATATCTACTGCTAAAATCTTCATGCCTGAAAGTCCCTCGCTTTAAACCTCGATGCCCAACCACAAACGGATGAAATAACCGATGACGAACGAGAACAATGCCACGCCGAGGCTCAAGCCCGCCATCTCTAAAAAGCGTTCGCGGAACGACTCGCCCTTCGCCACCGAAATGTAATAATTGAACACCGCGATGATGACAACGGCGGTCGAGAGGGCGATGACAAGGTCGAGGATGTAATTGTCGAAGAGCAGGTACGGCAGGACGAGAAGCGCAACCGTCACGATATAGGCGATGCCGGTGTAGACCGCCGCGCGCACGGGATGCTTGGATGTGTTCTCGGAACGGGTCGAAAGATATTCGCTCGCCGCCATCGACAGCGACGCGGCGATGCCGGTGATCAGACCCGACAACGCAATGAGTTTTACGTTCTGAAGCGCGAGGGTAAGTCCGGCCAGGGCGCCGGTCAACTCGACAAGCGCATCGTTCAAGCCGAGCACCACCGAGCCCGCATACTGCAATCGTTCTTCATCCAGCATATCGATCAGTTCCCTTTCGTGCTCGTCCTCTTCGTGCTGGAATTTTGCGGCTTCGGGGATCTCCTCCATGACCGACGCGTAATTCTTCTGAGCCGTCTCTTCCCCGCGTTCCATGAGTTTTACCCCGAAGGTGAAGCCGAAGAGCAGGCTGAGCGCCGTATAAAACCAGACATTGAGCCAGCGCGGGCTGACCTCTTCGCCCGAGTATTTTTTCCACTCGTTGTAATGTCGCAGCTCGTCCTCCGCGATGCGGTCGAGGAGCGCGGAATTTTCCGTTGATTTTACGCGCTTTGCGAGTCGTTTATAGATATGGTATTCGGTGATCTCGGTCCGCTGGAAAAGCAATACCTTTCTGCGGATATCTTCGCTCAGTGCCTGCATATCGTCTCCTTGTACATGAATGCGGATATTTTACGCCATAATCGCAAACAAAAACACGCGCCGCCTGGCGCGTGTTTTATCGGAAACCGTCTTATATTTTTTGCAGGACGAAATACCAATAACGCCGCCGCTCCAAATGCGGCGCAGACTTGGGGGAATCGATATCGAGACCCGCGAAATGATAGAACTGCTTGCGCAGGATGGGCGGGATGTATGTGTTGACCAGGTGAATACGCCGTTCGCGGTCCTGTTCCATGGCTTTGAGGACGTTATCGGTGATGTCCTCCTCGTGGACGACCTTCAGACCCATGGCGTGGATTTGTCCGTGCCATTCCGCGACCTTTTCTTCATAACGCAGGTCGGTATACAAAAAATGACCGCCGGGCTTCAATACCCGCCGCACGTGCTGAAAAAATTTCTGGATGTTGGGATAATACAGGGACGCTTCCACATTGACGACCAAATCGAAGGAGGCGTCGGGGAATTTCAGGTCCTCGGCGTTGCCGTGCTCGAAGCGCAAGCCATCCATTTGATGATGTTCGCGGCAGAATTCGACGGCGTTGGCGGAGAAATCGACGCCGGTGTAAGATTTTGGCTTGAAGTGACGCACGATGAACGCCGCGCCTCCGCCCCGCCCCGAGCTGACCTCGAGCGCGTCGGCGTTCGCCCAATCCGCATGTTTTGCCACGTGATGATACAACTGCAGGGGGTACCGGTGAATCTCGTCGTCGGGGTCGAGCGCCAGAGGTTCATGCCCCAGGTGATGGGCGGTATAACCGAAATTCATGAAGAGCACATCGCGTTTGAGGTTCAACGCCGAAATGAACTCGTATTGCAGGCGGGTGAGCAGGCTCTTCAGCGTGATGAAGCGATGGAAAAGCAGTTTATTGAACATATCCTCTCTCCTGTGACGAAAATTACAAAGACGTCCCTACGCCTTTGTAAAAGATGCGGGTTATAACACAGCGCGCCTTATGAAGATGCACCGCTTTCAAAAATGCAGAGAGTCATCCACCCGCTACCCGCAGCGGAAATGTTATTCCGCGACCACGATCGTAAATTCTTTATCCAGGGTCTGCCCGCTGACCTGGGTCCCAAAACACCATACGGACAGGGTGAATGAATACGTCCCCGCCTCGGTCGGCACTCCGCTGATGACGCCAGAATCTTCGCCCTCCATGAAGACCAGTTCCAGCCCGGCGGGGAGGGTTCCGCTCGAAATGAACATGTCACCGACAGGAGTCACATTTTGGGTGATGCGCACCAGGACTTCGTATTTCTCGCCGATCTTCGCATCCGGCAGGGACTCGGGTTCGATGACCAGCGGATCGGTGACGGGTTCGAAGTCGGGTTCCGGCTCTTCCGTCTGTATCCCTCCCGAGCCGCCTGTGAAGAGGGAACAAGCCAGGGCGGCAGCCGACAGCAGCAGAAGAGGAAAGACCGGCAATAATCTATTCTTCATGATTTCTCCTTTGGGTATGTCATCGAAAATATGCCGCATGATTCACGGCGCATTGACCTTCGCCATCATCTTTTATATATCCAAACATCTAGGCAGCGCTTTCATGAAAAAGGACCGACCACGCATGCTCATTGCCTGCCAGCAGACTTAACCCCGCCCGCACAGGTTTTGGACAAGGCTGCGCATCGAAGGCTGTTGCCACATCAACGGCGGCGGGCGAAAAATAAGCAATGACCTCACAATGCAGGCGGCCCTCCGATTCAGAGCGAATAAATACAGCCATGGAACTCGGCTTCCCCGCGGCATTGAATGAACGTTGAAATCGGTCTTCGATCTCAGCGGAGGGAGTCGCCGCCATGATCCCATCTCCAAGGCTGACAGAATACCAGTTATTCATCAACTAAAATCCCGTATGGGCTGCCTAGCCTTCACCATGGCCGCGTTCTCCTGTTATGAATTCTTCCACGCCATAGCCGCTCTCGATTAATTCTTTGAGGCGCTGAGTAAACCGCGCGGCAGGCGCTCCGTCAATAATGTCATGGTCGAAGCTGATGGTCATGCACAGGTATTCGCGAATCTCGATGCGGCCGTCCACCACGCCGGGTTTCTCGGCAATACCGCCAAGCGCAATATCAAGCGTATGCAGGCCAAATGGAATGGCCCAGCCACTGCCCTTTCCAAACATTCCAACCGAGGTCATACCGACCGTGCCGAAACTCTTTTTTAACCAGTGTGGGTTCTTGAAAATAAACCAGAAGAAAATGTCCCAGGCAAATGCGGGCAGGAGACCCAGCCACTGAACCCCAAACTCGCGGGTTTGTTCCGGTCTTGCTTTGGTTGCGCGGATCTCATTATGAATATCTCTTAACGTGCGCTTGTTTGCCGCGCGGACCCAATGGGGCACGACTCTTTTTCTTCCACCTGCTTCAACCTCAACCATCGTATTCACATCCACCTCATCAAAGATGATGAGCCTGTTCCGCCAATCACGGTAGGCGTGCATCCTCTTGTTCCGGTCTATGGCTTTGACGAGACAGGCGATGACGAACGCAGTAAAAGAGAGCGCCTCGCCGGTGCGCGTTCTATGTTCGTGGATCATGCGGCGCGCCCGGGTCACGTCCACTTCGATCAGGGCATGGATCGTGTGTTTCCGCGATGCGAGCCGGCCGCCCTGGACCGTCACCTGCCGTTCCATGGGGAAGGGCAGCGCTTCATATTTCACTTGATTCATGGTCATAATTCACCTTTGTATGCGCCCATATCCCCCCCTATAAAGGACTACTGCTGCATCGAGGTTGCAAAAATCGTGGCGAAAAAGCCAAAATACAAAATGGCGCAACACAGCGATACGACGATCAACCCGGCGTGGACCCAGCCCAGGACGATCCCTGCCGTTGCCAGTCCATCGCCGCCTGCCTTTGGCGGATTGGACCTGGTCTCTTTACGAGCCTCATAGCCGGTCCAAATGGCAACAATCGCGCCAATGACCGGCAGCATGACAAAACTTAATATCCCTGAAACCAGGCTGACGATTGCCAGCGTACTGGTGGGCAACATCGGGTACCCTGTGTTCTGTGTGTAATTTTGTTGATTCATCTTCATTCTCCTTTATTGTCTATTGCGACCATCCGGTTAACTCCTCCCCGCCCTTGACTTGCAACTCCCGCAGCATGATGGTTTTCGTGATTGCGTTGGATTTCAAAACGCTGATTAACCTAGAATATTTGGAGTTGCTCACTAGTGCTGCCATACTGATCAAGAAGTTTGTTATAAAAATTCAAAATATAATTCTTTCGGTCTAAATGGGTCTCACCTAATTGCTCAATTAATAATTGGCTAGCGGAATCTCCCTTTTCAATGACTTTTTCGTGAAGATTGATGAGTCTCTCTATATGTTCTGAATTTGGCAACCGTCCTCCTTTGCGGATATTGCAATTAGGGTCAGCCAATACGATGTTCCAAAGAAGATTTGGTCCACCCATGCTTATCGGAAAGACATGATCGATATAAGTCAAGTCATCATCCAACACAGAATTGCAGTAAAAGCAACGTCCTTCTTGAGGCGCGTATAATGCTGATTTGGCAATACTCCGCAAATTGGAATTAGCACGATTTAACAGCTTGGTTTCTTTAACTTGATCGATTGATTTAGTTTTAATTCTTATTTTCAAGTATTTCTTTGCATATTCAAGAAACTTCTCCGAGTTGTACATATAGAAAAGCTTTACTTCTGCAACAGTACATATTTCATCGATGAGTTCAGGTCGTGGACCTATTGTCTTCTTCCCCATAGAATTTATGCTCCACCACCAGTCCTCTTTTTCATCGTCTGTTATGAAGATTACATATTTAGCAGAAATGCGTTTGCATTCTTCAATTAACTCTCGCCATAAAATCAGGTCACCATATATTCGTTTAAAGGCAAGATTCTTGTGGATATAAGTGTCGCGTTTTTTGTTTTCTTCTTTGTCTTCTTGAGATTTATTAGAATCGCTATATCCAGGTGGCTGTTTACGGTCATATCTAACTTTGCCATCTGAATATATTTCCTCAAGTTGTTTTGCCGTAGGCTGTGGTCCAATTTTGCCGTCAACGAGTTCTTCAATCTTGTCTCTTATAGGATCATTGTTGCTAGAACTCATCTCAAAAATAGGTTCTGACAAAAATAACAATGCAAGCCAGATGAACGAAAGCGAGGTAATTCTCAAGAAAACGATCATAGCGAACCAGAATGCGGCGGTAGTTTTGCAGCCAAGCAAACAAACGTTCCACTTTCCATCGCCTTCGATAGCGGCGTAACTCACGACCATCTTGGGTCTTTGGCTTCTTGCGATTGGATTTGTGCGGTGCAATCAACAAGACGCCCTGTTCAGCTAACTTCTCATCCAAAGGGTCACTATCGTACGCTCGATCTCCAATCAATCGTTCAGGGTTCTCATCCACCAATCGGTCATTCAAGGTCTTCTCGACTAGCTTGACCTCATGCGGCGAAGCACTTCCAACGGATATGGCGACAGGAAAACCAGCGCCATCTGCCACTGCCATGAGCTTTGTACCCTTGCCCCGCTTGGTTTTTCCCACCCCTGAGCCCCTTTTTTAGCCATGACAAAGGTGCCATCGATGAAACATTCTGTCAGATCTAAGTCGCCTCGTTCTTTCACATCCTGTACCAGTTTCCTGAGAATAGTCTCAAATGTGCCTGTTTTGACCCATTCCTGGAACCGTCTGTGGCAGGTTTGGTACGGTGGGTACCGATTGGGCATATCGTGCCAAGGAGCACCAGTTCGCATGACCCAAAGGACACCGTTCAAGATAGCACGGTTATCTACCCTTGGTCTGCCTTTTCCATCTGCCCGTTTTACAGGTTTGGGTAACAAAGGTTCTACAACTTCCCATTGCTCATCTGTAAGGTCCATTGGCTCGCTCCCAACTCGGGTTTGAGCGCCAGTTTACCATTTTTGAGATAACTTCTATTAATGTCGATCTGTTTTTTCTGAAACTTATCAAGGTCCTCTAGGTATTCATCAAAGGCTTGCTGCACTATGGTAGTTAAGTTATCAGGATTTATATACGCATGCCGTTTTCGAAGTTGCAAATTATTTAATTCATTTTCAAGATTCTTTTGTATGTTTTGAATAAGACTTTTGACATCATTAAATTTCTTGATTTGCTCAGCAATAACTGTCAGACGATTTTCTTGATATTCTAGTGCTACTTGATGAGGTATCCAAAGTCTGTCTCTAACTCGGTCTAAGGCTCGTATTAGATCATCACGTGCTTCTGAAGGAAAGCGATAGAGATTTAGCAAGATATTTGTATCTAAAACGAAAATGCAGTTCTTCCAAAGCTCGGCAAATTCGTCATTGCTAAGTCGATAATAATTTCGAAATATCTGCTTCATTGATTCTCCTGTTCTTAATAGCGCTCTCTAACCATCTCAGCATCAAATCGTACCTACCTCAATAAATCCTTTTAGAAATCACAACTCTCCCTTGAACGTCCTATCCAGCACGGACGCCATCAACGTCCGACTTCGTCGCAACTCCTCCCCGCCCTTGACCTGCAACCGCCCTGAAGAACGGGCAGGCAACGCATTGACCTTCGCCATCCGAGACCATCCACGAATAGACAATGAATGCACGAATGCACCGTCCTCCATTCGCGTATTCGTGAAAGGTTTTGTTCGTGGACGGTTTCTTGCCATCACAGTTCACCTTTGAACGCCCTATCCAGCACGGACGGCATCAACGCGGACAATTCCTCCCCGCCCTTGACCTGCGCCTCCCGCAACGCATTGACCTTTACCACAATCACCGAACCGCTCCCAGCAATTCTTCCAACTCACCAACAGTTTCTTGAATGAAGTCACCGTATCCCCAACCAATATCAGAGTTTTTTCTGATCGCCATTAATCGCGGTCTGAATTGTTCGTATAACTCATATTTGGCGGGGCTTCGACGCAGTTCTATCGCAAAGTGTTCCAGCATGTTGATGAGTTTATCGTAAAACGGTTCGTCAATATCGCCGAAATCAAGGGTGAACTCATGCCCACGTTCCAAATAAGTAAGCATCAGGTCAAGCGTCCCGCGTAAATCACTAGTGGATTTGCGATACTCGCTGATAATCTTCTTCGCCTCCCGAAAACGTGGCATGGAAGGTATTCCTTTGGTTTCCTTGTAAACGTAATTGGCAACTTTGCGGCGGCAATCTTCAAGATATTTTGTGTCTTGCGCTACTGGCAACAGTTTTGCCCGCAACCAGGCTTTATTTTGTGGGGACAAGTCGTGCAAACCTTTTACCAACTTGATAACATCATCTACAGAAAGTTCCCTCAAGCGTTTTTCAATTTCCATCCATGACATCACAACTCTCCTCTAAACGCCCTATCCAGCACGGACGGCAGCAGCGCGGACAACTCATCCCCGCTTATGGAATGTAAATTTAGAATTATTAATCGGATAGTATCCGCTTCTGTAGGCATGGGTCTCCCCATTGCCCTTATTTTACATGATATGCCAGCCTCCGAGCCGGAATCATTTGGCTACCCGCAAGAAATTCCTCTGCCTGCCGCCCGGTCATCCTTCGGTCATCCTTCGACCATCCTTCGATTACCCATTTTCCGTCCCTTTTCCCCTCCCCCGCACGAAATTTCCCTATTCCTCTCCTCCCGCCAGCTGACCACCCAAACCAAAAAGCCCCGCAGGTCTCACCGCGGGGATCACGTAAAGTCAAATCGATTTTGGAAGGTATTTATCGCCGTCTTAATAACACCAGGGTGAGGACAATGATCAAAATATCCACCACCATCAAGACCTGATCCTCCAGGGGAAACCCCGTCCTGAGCCACGCGACGAATATCGCGAGGACCTGGGTACCAATGAATATTCCCCGCGATGCAAACAACGAAAGGGAACCGAAGAAGGGGATCTTGCTTCCCGGATGATTATTGTGTTCCCATCCCTGATCGTTGCCCGCCAAGACTTCCTCGATATGGAAATGAATATGAAATGCAATGCGCCGAATCCAGAAATCACTTTGCGACCATGCAGACGCCAAAAACATCGCCAGTATGGGATAGATCAGAATGATGGTGGCGGAATCGAATTGAATCCCCACTGAAAGGAAGGTCCCCGCCGCAATCAATGCCAAAGAGATCATTTGATGTTGAAGTTCGATCCGCTTTAGCAATTCAGCCCGCAATGCTGAATATTCGGCAAGCAAGAATGACTTTGTTGTTTCCGATTGTCTCGCTTTCATAGACACCTCGTACAAACCCTGTTGCTGATATTTATTTGCAGAAGGCAATTATAGCAGCGTGATTATGTATCAAAAAGCCCCGCGGATTCTCCACGAGGCTTCCTTCTTACTATTCACTATTCACTATTCACTATTCACCCCTCACTATAATTTTCAGGCAGCCAGCAGCAGAGCACCAACTCCCTTGCCGCTTTGACCTCGTCCATGCGGCCGAACTGCGTGGTGCTTGGCGCATTGTGGAGCAGATCCGGCTGGGATTTGGCTTCCTCCGCGATCTTGATCAGCGCATTGGCAAACCGGTCGAGCGTGTCCTTGTTCTCGGTCTCGGTCGGCTCGATCATCAATGCTTCGGGGACGATGAGCGGGAAGTAGTTCGTCGGCGGGTGGAAGTCGTAATCCATCAGGCGTTTGGAGATATCCAGCGCGCGCACGTCCGAGCCTTCGAAATGCCCTTCCATTACGAACTCATGCATGCAAATGCGGTCGTAAGGGATGTGATATGTCCCGCGCAATCTCGCCTGCAGGTAATTCGCATTGAGGACGGCATATTGGGCGATATCCTTCAAACCGTCCGGTCCGTGCATGAGGATGTAGGTGTACGAGCGGACAAGACCGCCTCCAAAATGACCGTGGAAGGCTTTCATGCGCCCGATGCTGTTCTTCGGGTTGACGAAGCCATAGAGCGGAGCGGTTTCGTCATCACCTTCTTCGATGATGCCGACCAGCGGCGAAGGCAGGAAGTCCACGAGTCGCTGGCTGACGCCGACGGGACCCGATCCCGGTCCGCCGCCTCCGTGCGGGACGGAGAAGGTCTTGTGCAAGTTGAAATGCATCACATCGAAGCCCAGGTCGCCCGGGCGGACGATTCCAAGCAGGGCATTGAGGTTTGCGCCGTCGCCGTACATCAAGCCGCCGCAGCCCTGCACCAACTTGATGACCTTCTCGATGTTCTCATCGAACATGCCGAGCGTGTTCGGGTTGGTGAGCATCATGCCGACGACGGTATCGTCGCAGGCGGCTTCGAGGGCTTTGAGGTCCACGTTCCCGCGCGAATCGGATGGGATGGTGACGACGCTCATGCCGAGCATGCCGACCGAAGCCGGGTTCGTGCCATGCGCCGCATCGGGGATGAGCATCCTGGTGCGTTTCGTGTCGCCGCGCGATTTGTGATATGCCGCCATCATCAACACGCCGGTGAATTCGCCGTGCGCGCCCGCGGCGGGCTGGAGGGTCACACCGGCAAAGCCGCTGATCTCCTTGAGCCAGTCCTGCATTTCGTACATCAACGCAAGATTTCCCTGCACGGTCTCGATGGGCTGCAACGGATGCGTGAATAAAAATCCCGGCAGGCGGCAAGTATCTTCGTTGATCTTCGGGTTGTATTTCATTGTGCAGGAGCCGAGCGGATAAAACCCGCCGTCCACCGAGTAGTTGAAACTGGAGAGTTTCATGTAGTGCCGCACCACGTCCACTTCGGCGAGCTCGGGCAGGGGCAGTTCGGAGCGAAGCAAATCTTTGGAAGGCAGATCAACTGTCGGCACGTCGGAGGCGGGCATGGTCACACCGCGCCGCCCCGGGGAGGAGAGTTCGAAAATGGTGGGTTCGATTATCGCAGCCATCTCACATCTCCTTCAACAAAGCGACGAGCGTATCGATCTCATCCCTGCTGTTCATTTCGGTGACAGCCACGAGGAGATGATTCTTCATGTCGGGATAATCCGCGCCCAGGTCGTAACCGCCAAGAACGCCGTGATCGAGCAGATATTGGTTGACCTCGCCCGCGGGCTTTGGCGTGCAAAGCACAAATTCGTGGAAGAACGGTTCGGGATGGCATAGACCGAAGCCGTCGATCTTGCTGAGTTCGGCGGCGGCATAATGCGCCTTTTGATAACAAAGGTTCGCGACCTCCTGCAAACCCTGCCTGCCAAGCACGGACATGTAGACCGAACAACCCAACGCAAGCAAGCCCTGGTTGGTGCAGATATTCGACGTGGCGCGTTCGCGCTTGATATGTTGTTCGCGCGCGGTCAATGTCAGCACGTACGAACGGTTGCCGCGCACATCCACGGTTTCGCCGACGAGACGTCCAGCCATTTTGTGGACGTATGATTTCTTCGTGGTGAAGAAACCGAGGTAGGGTCCGCCGTACCAGAGCGGGATGCCGAACGGCTGCGCCTCGCCCACGACGATATCCGCGCCCATTTCGCCGGGGGTCTTGAGCATGATCAACGCGGTGGGATTCGCAACCACACAGACCAGCGCGCCCTTTTCATGCGCGGTATCGATGAGTTTCTTATAGTCGTAAATACGCCCGAAGAAATCGGGGTATTGCACAACGACGAGCATGGTCGCTTCATCGATAAGGGATATCAACGCCTCGGGACCGTCCTCGTGGTTGCCGGCGTCGTCCCCGACCTCGGTCAAGCCCATGCCTTGTGAATATGTGCGGATGACCGCGCGATACTGCGGGTTGACCGAAGGCGACATGACGATCTTTTTGCGTTTGCCGCGGTATTGAGCATATGCAAGGTTGACCGCTTCTGCCGTGGCCGTTGCGCCATCGTAGTGCGACGCGTTCGATACTTCCATGCCGGTCAGGTTGGTCATCAGGGATTGGTATTCGAAGATGGCTTGCAATGTGCCCTGGGAAATTTCCGGCTGGTAGGGTGTGTACGCGGTGTAGAACTCGCCGCGCCTGAGCATGTGGTCGACCACGCTTGGGACGTAATGGTTGTACGCGCCAGCGCCGAGGAAGGAGATCAAATCCTGCCGCACGTTCTCGTTGCTGGAGGCCATGTCCGCAAGGTGCGCGGCGGCTTCCATTTCGGTGAGCGCGGGGGGAAGGTCGAGTTTTGGGAAGCGGTGTTTGGCGGGGATCGCTTCGAAGAGATCATCGAGCGTTTTCACCCCGACGGTCTTCAACATCGCATCCCGTTCTTGCGGGGAAATGGGGATGTAGGTCATGGTTTACTCCTGGCGTAATGTGCGCTCTCTTGCGCACATCGGCGTTTGAGAACGCCTATTACGCATTAATGCGTCCTTCCCTCGCAGTACTTTTCGTACTCGGCGGAGTCCATCACCTCGCCCGCCGCGCCGCCTTCGATCTTGATCATCCAGGCTGCGCCGTAAGGATCGGAGTTCAATGTTTCGGGCTTCTCGGAAAGTCCCTTGTTGACAGCCGAGACTTTCCCAGCGGCGGGAGCGTAAATTTCCGCCGACGCCTTCACCGACTCGACCGAGGCGATGGCTTTGCCGACGGTCACTTCCTCGCCTTCATCCACCAGGATTTCGACGAAGACGATATCGGAGAGCTGGTTTTGGGCATAATCGGTTATTCCCGCCGCACCACTGGCAGGGTCGAACCATTCATCAGATTTGGTGTACTTGAGATTGGAAGGGGCGTTCATGTTTTAACTCCTATCAGATTGTGAGAGATGGGCGAATCAAGAGAGGACGCACGATTCTATAATCATGCGTCCTCTGTAATGGAACCTGAGAGATTATCCCTTGGGGGATTTACACCGTCGGTGTCTCATGGAATGAGACTTTCCAGAGTTATACAGCAGCAGGGTCCTTTTGCCTGAGAGTTTCATCCGGTTTCGCCTTGTTCCCGGATTTGCACCTTCGGCGTCCCGCCAGGGCGGGATCTCTTCCCTGTAAACTGTTAGGTTATACGCCCATTTTATGGGCGAGAAGGACGTAAGTCAAGGAAAAAAGGGTGGAATCTGTAAAATATTACTTTCGTCGTACCGCTGGTTTTGGGCGCGGTTTCCTTTCCTTCGCCGGAACGCCCTTCCCCATCAATGCATTCACCTCATCCCCGGTCAGATGCCTCCACTCGCGCGGCTTTAGGTCGCCCAGTTTGAGCGTCCCAATCCTTGTACGAATGATGCGCACGACGGGCAAGCCAAGCAACTTCCCCACCTCGCGGATCTGCCGCTTCTTCCCTTCGCCCATCACCACCCGGATCCACGCGCCTTTTCCGCTCGTCGAAAGAAAATTGACGAAAGCGGGCTGCGTCCTGTCGCCATCGGTTAGAACAACGCCCCTTCGCCACGCCGCAAGTTGTTCACTATCCGGGCGGCGCGCCAGCAGCACGCGATATTCCTTCTCGTGCCCATACCGCGGATGCGTGAGTTTGTTGGTCAACTCTCCATCGTTCGTCATGAGGATCAACCCCTCGGAGTCGAAGTCGAGCCGCCCCACCGGGTAGAGATGACCTTCCACGGGAATCAAATCCCGGACGGTCTTGCGGTCATCCTGCCCTTCCGCCGCGGAAAGGACATTGCGCGGTTTGTACAAGGCGATGTAAACCAGCGCCTCGCGCTTCGCCAGAGCCTTGCCGTCCAATGTGATCGTATCCACTGCCGGATCGGCCTTCTGACCAAGAACGGCGGCTTTCCCATTGACCGAGACGCGCCCCGTGATGATGAACTCCTCGCACGCACGCCGGGAACCGTACCCGGCTTGCGCGAGGATCTTTTGTAATCGTTCCTGCATGGACGGGTTTATACCAGAGATGGTAATGGATGGATAGAGTCAGGCGATAAACTTTCACTCATCGAAGAAATTTCTAGTGCATCACCCGACCCCACCTTTGTAGGGGAATTCTGCGTTATTGGGCAGCCTGGGATCGATATGCTTACGCATGGCGGCATCGCAAACGGCATACCCCCAATTTTTCAAGCGTTCCTGGGTTTCGTTTGGAAACTGCCACAATCGGGTGGGGAGCCTTGCCAGTTTCAGCGTACTCGCATGCGGACAGGGAAGGGCGGTCTTGAGATCGTAATCCGCAATATTGGTAAAAGTGCCCCAATACGTTTCCCTGCGGGAGACGCGCTTCAGGAGCGTCTCGTCTTTCGAAAGCTTGTGTTTGCGCATGTAATCGAGCATGGCGGTCCGCGATTTGAAAGAATCGATGATGTCCCGCTTTCGAAGGCTGCGCACCTGATTATCCATGATCATCAAAGCCCGGTAGGCTTGGAAACCCCAAAAGTGTTTCGGGCGGGGCTCGAGTTCGAAGGCGCCTCCCGCATCGCTGATCAAAACCGTGTCATATTTCTTGATGACCGGCTCCAATCCGAGATTATCGTAAACCCCGCCGTCCATAAGGAAAACCCTCGTCGTATATGGCGGTTTTTGAAGCGGTAAACTTTTATTCGGCGAGAATGCCTTGTCCCCGAGATTCAACATGACCGGAGAAAAAAATGGCGGGAACGCCGACGAGGCGGCGACCGCAATCGCCAATTCGATTTTTGGATTCTTAATCTCACCGATCTTGTAGTCTGCCGCCGCTTTCCTGGAAAATCGGAATAGCGCACCGGTCTGGGCGTTGGAGGCGGTGATGACGAATTCAGGCGCATCGGGCAGGTCCTGGAGTGTCATCCCGCCAAAAAGATATTTTCGGTACGATTCGACGAGGCTTTCGCCGATCGAGCTAAATGGGTTGAGAAGCCCCGTTAGTACCAGCCAGAGATCGAGCTTTCGCGCCGCAAACTCTCTCAACGGAGCGACAAAGACATCGATAAAATTCTGAGAAACACCTTTTTTATCAAAACGAAGTTCCCCCCAGCACTTTCCAAGCCAGCCTGCGGTGATCGACCCGCCCGAAACGCTGGAAATGCGGTCAAGCTTCTTTAAATAGCCCAGTTCATTCAAGCGCCATAACGCACCGACATGGAACAAGGTGGCGCGAAATCCCCCGCCAGAAAGGCACAGCCCAATCCCTTCTCTCGAAACCGGTGCCTCGACCTTTGCCATGACCAATCTCCTTCCTCAAGTTATGATGTTGATTTTATGTGAAAGACCCTTGGTTCCATTATAAGAATCTGAAACTTAAAGTCAACTAAAAAAGCGCGGAGAAAACTCCGCGCTCCATAAAGCCGTATGAAATCATCCCTTCAACAGGTCGGCTTCTTCGGTGTCCGCCTCTTTGGGCGCGGAAAGAGGCGGCAGTTCGGTCAGCGAGTTCAATCCGAAGTGCTGTAGAAATTCCGGCGTGGTCGAATACAGGATCGGGCGGCCCGGTCCATCCGTTCTGCCCGATTCGAGGATCAACCCTTTGCTCAACAGGCTTTTGAGCATGGCATCGCTGTTCACGCCGCGAATCGAATCCACCTGCGGGCGCGTCACCGGCTGTTGGTAGGCGATGATGGCGAGCGTTTCCAACGCCGCCCGGCTGAGGTGTGTGATCGCTTCCAGACCCAAGAACGTTTCCACCAGCCCCGCCAGTTCGGGAGCCGTGGTCAATTGCACGCGCCCGGCGTGCCGTTGAAGCCGCAATCCGCGCGATCGAAGCGAATCTTCCAATTCCTTCAAACCGCGTTCCACCACCGACACTGTGACATCGAGCGCCTGCGATAGCTGTTGAACAGGCACAGGCTCGGCAGAGACGAACAGCATCGCCTCGATCCTTGCCGCCAGGCTCAACTCATCGTTGGAGATTGATTGCGATTCGCCCATGCTATAATTGCTCCGCTGTAATATTGTCTGTGATGATGATCATGAAAACAAAAAACCATTTCCATCTTTTTATTCTTTCACTTGCCGTGATGTCGCTGGCGTGTTCCATATTCGTCGGCGGACCCGAATATCCCGCCCAAACGGTGCCATCGTCGCCCACTGACGCCCAAGCCCTGCGCGATATGATCCAGCAGGCGATGCTGACGGGCGCCGAAACCGGCGTCATCACCCTGCAAATTTCCGAAAGCCAACTTACGGGATTCGTCGCGGAGAAACTTTCCCAACAGACCGACCCGCCCTTCACCGATCCGCAAATTTACCTGCGCAACGGCCAGATGCAGATGTACGGCAAGATCACACAGGGTTGGTTCAGCGCCAATATGCTCATCGTGATGAATGTGGCGATCGACCCGGTCACCGGACAGCCAACGATCGAGATCGCATCCGCTGATTTTGGTCCCTTCCCCGCGCCGGAAGGACTCAAGTCTGCGATCAGCGCGGTCATCGGCGAAACTTTTACCGGTTCGTTCGGTCCCGTTGCAAGCGGTTTTCGGTTGGAGGCCATCACGATTGCAGACGGTTTCATGACAGTGACGGGAAGAATCAAATAGCGGCTGGATTATACCCGACATGCCCCGCCCACCCCTTTCGCTTCGGCTCAAGACTCCATTCGGCTTGAGTCTGCTTATTTTTATTGCCGCTTCGCTGATCGCTTCCTGCCGCTCCCCGCAATTGAACAGCGACATAACCATCCGCATCATCGCTGATGGACAGGAGAAAGATGCAGCCGTTCCCTCCGGTTTGACGGTGTCACAAGCGCTGGAGGAAGCAGGTGTCGCGGTAGGTCCGCTCGACAAGACCGAACCGCCGCTGTACACCGTCCTTGGCAACGGCGATACTGTCAAATTGACCCGTGTCGAGGAAATTTTCGAAACAGAGGAAGTGGTCATACCATTCGAGCGGCAGATCGTCCGCAATGAAACCCTGCCCGAAGGCGAGACCCGGCTCGTGCAAGCGGGCGTCAACGGGCTGGAAGAAATCACCTACCGCATGATCATCGAAGACGGAGTTGAAGCCACAAAGACGGTTGTGAAGTCGGTTATTTTGAAAGAGTCCCTGCCGGAGATCGTGATGGTCGGCTCCCAGGCATCCTTCGTGCCGTTGAACATCCCCGGCACGCTTGCCTATCTTGCCGGCGGCAATGCATGGATCATGGAAGGCTCAACCGCAAATCGCCGTGTGATCGTCAGCACGGGAGACCTCGACGGGCGAATTTTTACCCTCTCGCCCAGCGGCGAGTATCTCGTCTTTACGCGCAAATCGAGCAAACCTGCGGATGAAGAGATCAACACACTTTGGGCGGTACGGACCAGGAACCTCGACCCGAAATTGATTTCACTTCAGGCGAAGAACGTCGTTCATTTCGCAGCGTGGATTCCAAACACCAATTCGGTGGCATATTCCACCGTGGAGCCGCGCAGCGCCGCACCCGGCTGGCAGGCGAATAATGATCTTTACCGCGTCAGCCTGACGAACAGCGGTAGTCCGCGCCGGTTGCTTTATGCCAACAGCGGCGGCGTGTACGGCTGGTGGGGTATGACCTTTGCATTTGCGCCGGACGGACGGCTAGCTTATTCACGACCGGATGGAATAGGTCTGGTCGATCAGGACGGCGGCTACACAAAACCTCTCCTCGAGATCACGCCGTTGAATACACACAGCGATTGGGCATGGATTCCCCCCATCGTTTGGGGCGCGGATGGAAACAGTTTATACTTTGTCAGCCATGCACCGGCCCCGGCACCCATCTCCGGCGAAGAGTCGCCTTACTTCGACATCTCCGCTCTCTCGTTCAAAAATGAGGCGGCTGTGACGTTGGTCAACTCGGCGGGCATGTTCTCGTATCCATCTGTTTCTCCCGTGGAATACATTGGGAGGGAGGCGGCATTTCAGGTGGCATACCTGCAATCCATCTTCATCGACCAGAGCGATGCGAGCCGCTACCGTCTGATCGTGATGGACCGCGACGGTTCCAACAGCCGAGCGCTCTTCCCGCCGCCCGACAAAAACGGACTCGAACCCCAAACTCCCGCATGGGCGCCTGCTCAAGTGGATGGACAGACGGGCAATTTCCTGGCTGTCACCTATCAGGGCAATCTTTGGCTGATCGACAGCGGCAACGGCAAATCCTATCAAGTCACCGGGGATGGATTGATCGCCCGGCTTGATTGGAAATAACTTATTACGAGGTGCAAGGAATGCGAATTCTCATCACAGGCGCCGCCGGTTTTCTAGGCTCCCACCTTTGCGATCGCCTGCTTGGGGAAGGTCATGAAATCATCGGGATCGATAACTTCATCACGGGAAGCCCCGACAATATCGCCCACTTGGCAGGCGACGAAAAATTTCATTTTTACAAACGCGATGTTTCCAACTACCTCTTCGTTCCCGGAATTGTGGATGCCATCCTGCATTTTGCATCACCTGCCAGCCCAAACCCTCAATCGAAATCCGGATATTTCAATCTGCCGATCCAGACCATGAAAGCCGGCGCGCTCGGCACGCATAACTGTCTGGGCGTTGCAAGACGCGAAAATTCGCGCTTCATCCTCGCCTCCACCAGCGAGATCTACGGCGATCCGGAAGTCCATCCCCAGGCGGAAACCTATCCCGGCAACGTTGACCCCATTGGGGAACGCGCGGTGTACGATGAGGCAAAACGCTTCGCCGAGTCCATGACGATGGCATACCATCGCTTTCATGGGGTGAACACAGGCATCGTGCGCATCTTCAATACATACGGTCCGCGCATGGACCTGGAGGATGGCCGCGCCCTCCCCAATCTATTGAAACAGGCATTGCTCAATCAACCGTTGACGGTCTACGGCGACGGAAGCCAGACCCGTTCATTCTGTTTTGTGGACGACCTCATCGACGGGATCGTGAAGCTGCTTTATTCTGATGAACACCTGCCCGTCAACATCGGCAACCCTCATGAGATGACCATCCTGGAATTTGCTGAAGCGATCAATCGCATCACAGGAAACAAAGCCGGAATAGAATACATGGAAAATGCCCGAAGCGCGCGCGACCCGCAGCGCCGCCAGCCGGACATCACGCGCGCAAAGACCATCCTGGGCTGGGAGCCGAAGATAAGCCTGGAAGAGGGGATCAGGCGCACCATACCATTCTTCGAACAAAAACTGGGGATGGCATGATCCTGACCGACTCGCGGGAACGGATTCGGTTCATCAAGTTCGCACTCGTCGGCGCTCTGGGCGCGGCGATCGACTTCGGCGTGATGAACCTGCTTTCCCATGGAATACTCGAACTGCCTCTCGTGTTCGCAGGGACGATATCATTCATTTGCGCCGTCATCAGCAATTTCACCTGGAATCGATATTGGACCTATCCCGAATCGCGCTCGCGCCCGATCCTGAACCAACTGGTGATGTTCTTCATCGTCAACGCCGCAGGGATGGCGATCCGCATCCCGACCCTTCATTATCTCGAACCTCCCATTCTTAAATTCGTCGAGAGCGTCTTTCAGGCGACACACGTCAGCGCAGAGTTCATCGCCAAGAACCTGACCCTCGCCGCGGCGGTGGGCATCGTAATGATGTGGAACTACTTCATCAACCGCTATTGGACATATAATGATATTGACGACGACTCGTAAGGCAGGCAAACATGTCGCAACAAGCCACAATGATCCCAATCTACAACACCGCAGGAGATGCGGATGCGTTCCTGCAATACCCCTACCTTTTCAACCGAGCCGGAGATTGGATCGGGTTTGTCACACCCAAGCGCGAAGTGTACTCCGTCCTGGGCGAATACGTGGGCATGCTCAATAATGACCCGCGAATCGTCCGAAAACGGGCGATGGACGAGGATAAACCGCATCTCGAGCCGCCTCCCGCGCCTCGAAGGATCCAGCCTCCTACGAATATCCCGCTCGCGCCGCTCTTGCCTGAACTAAGCTTTTCTCTTGTTGATGTTCTCCTCGAAACCCCGGAAAGACTCCATACCGTGGACAGCGGCGAATTCCGTGAGGACATGGATTGACGAATGACAAAACCCAAGACCTCGAACGCCTCGCGCGTTTACCTTTCGCAATTGATGCAGCCCGAACATGCCAACAACCATGGCAACGTCCACGGCGGATGGATCATGAAATTGGTGGACGAAGCGGGCGCGCTCGCCTGCATGAGACACGCTCAAACCCGCGTCGTCACTGTCGCCGTCGACTCGCTCGTCTTCCGCGAACCGATAAAGATCGGCGACCTCGTTACTCTTACTGCCGAAGTTACCTATACAGGGCGCACATCAATGGAAGCCGAAGTGCAGGTCATTGCTGAAAATCCGATCTCCGGCGAGCGCACGCATACGAACACAGCCTATCTCGTTTACGTCGGTCTGGACGAGAACAATCATCCCACCGCCATTCCGCAGTTGGTTCTCGAAACCGAAGAAGATAAAGCCCGTTACGAACAAGCCAAACTTCGCCAACAACGACGTATCTCAAAGTAAGTGAAAACCATCCGCCAACACCCCATCCTGATCCTTCTCGTCATCAACCTCATCATCGGGTTGATGACGTTTCGCTCTTACGGCTTGTCATGGGACGAACCGCTTTTTTACGATTACGGCGAAGCGCTCAAATACGCCTACACCCCATCCAACTGGTTCAGCGGGGAGTTCGACGTCGAGATCTCGTTTGGTTCCAGCGGTAGCGATCATGCCAATCGCGGTCCCGCTTACTTGCTCGTTGCCCTGCCATTCGTTTCGATATTGAAACGGTTTGGATTCGATTCCGCCTCAGCCTGGCACCTGATCAACTTCCTGACCTTCAACCTCGGCATTTATCTGCTCTATCGCCTCGCCTCAAAATGGATGAAAAAGGAGTCTGCGCTTGCGGCAGCCGCGCTTTTCGCCTTTCAACCCCTCCTGTGGGGACATTCCTTCATCAATCCCAAAGACATCCCATTCTTCACTTTCTTCATCGGCTCAGTCCTCTTCGGCTTTGAACTGATCGATGAATGGATAGTCAACCCCCCAACTGCCAATTTACCAACCGCCAAAATATTCCTCGCTTCATTCTTCCTCGGCATCGCCACCTCCATCCGCATTCTGGGTCCGCTTGCCGCTATCCTCGTCATACTATACGCCTTGGTTCAGGGTATCAGATTCATCGACCTCCTAAAGAAGCCACTATTCTGGCTATACGCAGTTGCGTCTTTGATCGTTATGTTTGCGGCTTGGCCTTATCTTTGGCAAAGCCCGCTGGAAAAGTTCACCGAAGTCTTCATATTTATGTCCGATAATCCAACCCAGCTCAATGTGCTTTTTGCCGGGAACGATTATCGAGCCGGAGAGACTCCGCGCCGCTACTTCCCCGTCCTGCTCGGTTACACTTTGACCGAACCAACATATCCTCTTATGGCACTGGGAGTTTTCCTTGGCCTTTGGAAAGCGGAGAACAAGAAACGACTCACCCTTGTAATTTTACTGGCATGGTTTGGCATCCTCCTGGCTTATATTCTTTTGAAACGCCCCGCCATGTACGATGGATATCGTCACTTTCTTTTCATTCTGCCGCCCTTGTTTATTTTTTCCGGTTTCGCATTTGAATTTTTATTCGGTTGGCTGAAACAAACCTGGCAGATGCTTGCCCTCACATGCGGTGTTTTAGCGTTCAGCCTCCTGCCAATCATCCAGCTGCACCCCTATCAATATGCCTACTTCAACAACTTCGCCGGCGGAGTGGGCGGAGCCTTCCGCGAATATGAGACGGAGTATTGGCTCACCTGCTACCGCGAATCCGTTCTCGGATTGAATCAAATTGCAGAGCCGGGTACCCAGCTCTTCGTCCGGCGCGAGCCGTACATCGCCGCCTACTATGCTGACTCGAACATCACAGTTCGCGATTTCCGTAGTGAACAAAAAGATATGAAATCCGGCGATTATTACCTCGTCAACACCCGCTCGAACGAAGACCTCAAATTCCTGCGCGGCCAACCCGCCGCAATCGAAATCTCACGCCTCGGCGCGATCTTCTGCGTCATCAAGCAAGTCCCGTAATATAATCCCCGCGCCATCATGACACCCTCCCCGCGCCTGCTCATCACCATCGATTACGAATCCTGGTTTGCGCCCTCCCGCCGCTACGATTTTCTGCCGCCCGAAACCCGTCTTCGCCTGGACAATGAGACCTCGCGCCACGCATTGGACCCGATCCTTGACATTTTCGGCGGATCGAAAACCACGTTCTATCTCGTCGGCGAAATGGTCGGATGGTACCCCGAACTGCCGGAAAAAATTTCCAAAGCGGGTCACGAGGTTGGATTTCACTGCCACATCCACCGCCGGCTTGACGATGTAAAAGAAATAGAAAAAGACCTGAACGCCTCGGCGGAATGGATTCAACGATACAACGCCCGCGGCTACCGCGCGCCGATGATCAACACCGTCGAGGAAGCATACCCCCTGCTTGCACAACATAACTTCCTATACAGCTCGTCGCAATATGCGCCCGCGGGAATGGCGGTTCGAAAAGCGAATGTATGGGAAGTTCCCGTCAGCACATTGCCCCTGCTCAAATTCCCTGCGGAATTAATTGCCCCGCGCCACATGAATCTTAAGCTCGTTGCGCGCGGCGAATTCCCTTACGGCTCAAGTTTTACCGTCGGGCTGTTCCGCAAATTGGTTTACAAAATCATCGAGCGCGATTTCAAAGCGGGCAAAAGCCCGGTCATCTTTTTGCACCCGTATGAGATTTTCACGCCAAAAGGATACCCGCAAAATTTCATGGTGGATATGTTCCATCATCCCCTGCTCTTCCCTTTCACATACAATAAATCCAGCTTCCTCAAAGACCTTCTCAAGAATTTCCCCACATCCACCATGCAGGACTATGTAAAAGAGTTATGAACATCCAACGAGTCGATTCGCTCGATTACCCAACTCTCGATTCCAAACTGAGTTATATCGGCATCGATTCGTGGATGAATTTCATCGGCGACATGTACGGTCATGCCGTTCATCGATTCGCTGTCATCGATGGGAACCAGCCTCTCGGTGCGCTGTCGCTTCTTGAGGTCAGGCACCCGGTATTTGGTCATTATCTCGCCACAGCGCCTTTTGGAAGTTACGGGGGATTCGCGTACGAAAACATCCAAGCCCGCGACCTTTTACTGGATAAGACCCGCCGCCTCGCAAAGGAACTCAAAGCCGAATACGTCTCGCTTCGATTCGACGATACCGCCTCTCCCCCGCCCGAAGGCTGGAGCGAACACCCCGTATATTTCACCTATCTGATTCATCTGCCCGCCAGCACGGACGAACTCATGAAACGATTCTCATCCGACCACCGCAACCACATCCGCAAATCGCTCAAGAAGGGATTCAGCTTCCGCCTCGGCCGTCTCGACCTGCTGGACGATACCTACGAAGCGATCTCCCGAAGCATGCACGAACTCGGGTCGCCATACCACTCGAAGAATTATCTGCGGCGGATGGCGGAACGCCTCGGGGATGCGCTCCAATTTGCGGTCACGTATGATGCGAGAGGGCGAATAACCGGGGGCGGGGTTTTCATCCACCAGGGAAGGACGATTTTCAACCTGCATGCCAATGTCTTGAGGTTCGCGCGTTCCTCCTACGCGGGCGAGTTCCTGTATTGGTCGGTTATCGAAAACGCGATTGAAAAGGGGTTTTCGACGTTCGACCTCGGGCGGAGTTTGACCGGCTCCGGCAACGATATCTTCAAATCGAAATGGGCTCCGGGAAAAAAGCCGCTTGCGTACTGGTACTGGCTCGCGCCGGGGCATGAGCTCCCCTCATTGAACCAAAAAAATCCAAAATTCCAATTCGCCATTGCCGTTTGGAAGCGCCTGCCGCGCTTCATCGTCCGCCTGCTGGGACCCTACATCATCCGCGGACTGGTCTAGCCAGGAACATGCTTGCCACGCTCACAATCCATTTGCGCATTCCACTCTGCGCCTCACTGAAAGAAAAACGCGGACGGATCAAGCCGCTCATGTCGCGCCTGCATCGCGAATTCAATGTATCCGTTGCGGAGATGGACCTGCATGATAAATGGGATGAAGCCATCCTCCTGTGTGCCATGGCGGGAAACGACCGTGCCTTTCTGCAATCAGCGCTGCAAACTGTGGCAAAATGGGTGGAGGCGAATTGGCCGGATGGCGATGTCTGGGATACAAGGATCGAAACGGTCTAAAGGTCGAATGTTACGGTAAAAAATGTCAGCCTGTAATCCGTAGCCGCGAGGAGAAAACAATGGATCTACAACTCAAAGACAAATGCGCCTTCATTGCAGGATCATCGCGTGGATTAGGTCACGCCACCGCCGCGACTCTTGCCCGCGAAGGATGCCGGGTTGTTTTAAACAGCCGTGACGAAAGAAAAGTCGTCGCCGCAGCGAAGAAAATCACGGACGAAACAGGCACACAGGCATACGGTCTGGCGGGAGACGTGAGCGATACGTCATCGGCGGAAAAGCTGATCACCGCCACGGTCGAAGCGCTTGGCGGACTCGATATCCTGATCACAAATGCGGGCGGACCTCCGGCGGGTCCCTTCGAATCTTTCGATGAAGACGACTGGCAGCGGGCGGTGGACGCTTCCTTTCTGAGCCATGTCCGTTTAATCCGCGCCGCCCTGCCTCATCTACGAAAGTCATCCGCCCCGGCTGTTTTAGCGGTTACTTCCTACACGGTCAAACAACCCATGCCAAACCTTGTGCTATCGAACAGCGTCCGCATGGCGACCATCGGATTGATAAAATCTCTCGCCCTCGACCTCGGAAGGGAAAATATCCGTTTCAACGCCATCCTGCCCGGCTGGACGATGACGGAGCGCGTGGAGGAATTGATGGGTTTTCGCGCAAAGACGAACAAGACAAAGGTCGAAGATGAATTTGCAAAACAAACCGCGGAGATTCCCCTGGGGCGGATGGCGCGACCGCAGGAATTTGCAAACGCCGCAGTGTTCCTGGTTTCGCCAGCCGCATCCTATATCCACGGCGTCGCCATGGCGGTCGACGGCGGCATCATTAAAGCGACGCTATGATCGATTTGCCCATATGGTACACTTTCCAACCGTTTCGGCTCTGCTTGCACACTTAATCGCCAAGCATTTCTCATCACCAACAAATGACAAAACTCTCCCGTCTTACCCGTAATTCGCTGACCGTTGCCTTCTTCTTTCTGATCGACAAAGTGCTTGCCTTTGTGCGCACGGGCATCATCTCGCGCCAGTACTCGGATGAAGTGCATCTGCTTGACACGTTCAACGCCGCAAACAACCTCCCCGACCTGTTATTTGCGTTGATCTCCGGGGGAGCGCTCGCCATGGCATTCATCCCGCTGCTGACCGAATACATCACCACCAAGGACCGCGCCGCCGCATGGGACTTGTTCTCGCGCGTGGCGAACATCGGTTTTTTGGTTACAGGCGGTTTTGCCATCTTCATTGCCATCTTTGCCCAGCAGATCGTGGACGCCAATCTCGGCATCGCGCCGGGGTTTGGAGCAGAGCAGCGCAAATTACTTGCGGATCTGATGCGCCTGAATCTTATAGGCACGATCATCTTTTCCATCAGCGGCCTCGTGATGGCTTCGCTGCAAGCCAATCAACATTTCGTATTGCCCGCGCTCGCGCCCGGTATGTATAACGTCGGACAAATCCTCGGCGCCATATTTCTTGTGCCGCGCTTTGGAATTCATGGTCTGGTTTACGGAGTCATCCTCGGGGCGGCGTTCCATCTGCTCATTCAGGTTCCCGGCTTGATCATGTACGGCTTTCGCTGGACGCCCGCCGTGGATTTGCGACACACGGGTTTGATCGAAGCGCTCAAACTTATGGCTCCGCGCCTTTTTACCATGGCGGGAATTCAGATCATCTTCATCGCCCGCGATAACCTTGCGTCACGTCTCGACCAGGTCGGCGCAGTGACTTCGCTCACCTACGGCTGGATGATCATGCAAGTCCCTGAAACGATTTTAGGGACGGCAATCGCAACAGCCATGCTGCCCGCTTTATCCGAACTCGCCTCCAAACAAGACTGGCACGGATTCAGCGTTACCGTCGAACGCGCCCTCCGTGTCCTCATCGCCTTAACCCTACCCATTGCGGCAGTGATGGCGGCTGGGATTCACCCCCTCGTGCGCGGCATTTTCGGATTTTCAGAAGAAATTTCCCAACTCATCACCTGGACCACCCGCGCTTATCTCGCCACGCTGACCGGCTATACCATTCATGAGATCGCCATCCGCGCCTTCTACGCCCGCAAGGAGCCGATGATTCCCTTATATGCGGTCGCCATCCGGTTGTTGATCTTCT
This sequence comes from Anaerolineales bacterium, assembly GCA_015075725.1. NCBI lineage: Bacteria > Bacillati > Chloroflexota > Anaerolineae > Anaerolineales > Anaerolineales bacterium. The sequence goes on from JABTTV010000001.1 coordinate 4,654,690, forward strand.
TGACGATCGGCATCCTCGGCGTGACATACTTCCAAGATATCGGCGCGCCTGTCATCGCTTTTGCAGAGATCGCCCTGCTCATCGAAGCCGTCATCATCCTGGGCTGGCTCTCAAAACGCACCCATGAAACTCTGAAAACGAACACTGTCATCATTAAGGGTCTAATTGCGGCAATCGTCGGCGGCATACTTGCCTACCTGATCGCGCTTTACCTGCCCGGTGGAGCGATCTCCACCGCATTGATCGGCATGATCGTCGGCGGGATCATCTCGCTGGCAATCATCTGGTCCGAGGCAAAGATCGTTCTGAAGTTGTAAAACACTTCAACATTTAAAACCTTCCGTTTTTTTCCTGGTTAACCAAAATTAAACACCAGAGAAGCATCCATCAAAAGAATGTATAATCACGCCCATGTCTGAAGAATTAGAATCCACACAATCGAATAAACCTGCCGACCCCGACAGCACAAAAAAGATGAAGGCGTACAAGGAAGAAGACACCCAGCCGCTGAAACCGGCCGGGGTGGAAGACCAGAGACCGGCGGCGGAAGAGCCGAAAACCACACCGCCAGTAAAGAAAACATCGCGTTGGAAATCCATCCTCGGCGGTGTCCTGGGATTCATCCTGCTCATCGTTCTGGGCGGATTCGGCGGTTACAGTTCCGGCATCAACGCGCGCGAGAACGCCGAAGATGCCATCCTCGTCCAACAGCTTTCCGAACAGTATTCATTTGCCCTGGTCGATATTCAATTCGGACGGTATGAAAACGCACGCCAGCGGTTGGAATACATCATCCAGAAAGACCCGAACTTCCCCGGCGCGCAGGAAAAACTGACCGAGGTGTTGGTGTTGAGCAGCATCCCCACACCCACCCCCGCGCCCACCGCCACTGCCACGCCCGATTTCAGCGGCGCGGAAAATGCGTTTTTACGCGCGCAGGAACTTATCCGCGCCCAGGATTGGACCGGCGCGTTGACGGCTTTGGATACCGTCCGCAAACTGGACCAGAATTACAAAGCGGCGCAGGTCGACGGCATGTATTATTTCGCGCTTCGCAACAAGGGACACGACCTGATCACAAAAGAAGGCAACCTTGAAGGCGGCATTTACTTCCTGACCCTCGCCGAACGTTTCGGTCCGCTCGATAACACGGCGAAAGGATTGCGCGACGGCGCGCGGGCCTACATGGTAGGCGCAAGTTTCTGGGAACTCGATTGGGAACAAGCCGCGAACAACTTCGAGCAGGTATCCGCCGGGTGGCCCTCGATGTGGGATGGGACCATGACCGCCGCCCAGCGTTTCGTCATCGCATCGTCGCGCTTCGCTGACGAGATGTTCGCAGTGCAGGAGTTTTGCGGAGCTTACGACCAGTATGCAAAAGCAGCAAGCCTGGGTCAACTGGATGAAGCCAGCCTCGCAAGACAAAACCAGGCTTATGCCAACTGCTACCCGGCGACAGAGCCGCCCGCCACAGAACCTCCTCCAGCCGAGATCCCCACAGCCACCCCGTAATCATCCATGAGCGCGCCTTCCACAACCGCATTGGCGGTGATCTATTGGATGCACTTCCTCGCCACTGTGACATGGATCGGGAGCCTGGCGGCGATCAACCTGCTCTTCCTCCCCGCATCAAAACGGACCTTGAAACTGGCGGACCAACTCAGCCTTGTCTCCGCCCTTCAAAAGCGACTCGAGCCCCTTGCCTGGTTCTGCATGGGCGTCCTTTTGGTTACGGGATTGTTTCAGTTGAGCACCAGCCCGCATTATGACGGATTCCTTTCGATCAGCACGCAATGGTCGCTCGCCATCCTCGCCAAACACGGATTCGCCGTCCTCATGGTCGTAGTCAGCGCCATCCAAACCTGGGAAGTTCTCCCTGCGATCCAGCGCCTTCTTCTAAAAAAAGACAGGGCAGATGAAGCCGAGCTTGCCCATCTGCAAAAAAGGGAAACCAGACTCTTGAGGGTCAACCTGCTGCTCTCGGCGCTGATCCTGGCAGCCACAGCGCTGGCAAGAGTATCTTGAATCAAACACGACTCACCCGGAGATTAAGGTTTCTCGGGTGAGTTCGTTTTTAAGAACAAATGGAACGCCGATTAACACTGAAAACGCGTTTTTAATCCTTTCCCGCGCGCTTCGCGGTCTGCGCTTGTCCGCGTCCCGATTAAATTTGGGGTAAATTACGTTGCTATAACTTTATCAAACTAGGCTGTTCCGCAAGGACACCAGTCAGATCGTATGCGAACGCGCCGGTGATCCTGACCGGGACGATATCGCCCACATTCGCCCTGCCTTCCACCACCAGATACCCATCGACCTCCGGCGCGTCGCGATAAGACCGCCCGACCGATATGCCGTTATCGAATCCTTCCACCAACACATCCAAAGTCCTGCCCACATAAGACTGGTTGACCTGAAGCGAAATATTCTGCTGGAGTTCCATCAGGCGTCCCTCCCGTTCCTGCTTGACCTCTTTGGGGACGGGATCGCCCAGCGGCGCAGAAGTAGTACCGGGTTCGAAGGAAAACTGAAATGTCCCGGCGCGGTCGAAGCGCATCTCGTTCACAAAATCGTACAATGCCTGGAATTCCTCTTCCGTCTCGCCGGGGTAGCCGACGATGAACGTCGTTCGAATGGCAAGGTCCTCGATCGTCGAGCGCATTTTTCCGAGCGTTTTATACACCCAATCCATGTTGGATGGGCGTCTCATCCGGTATAAGGTCTTGGGATGGGCATGCTGAAGGGGAATGTCGAGATAGGGCAAAATTTGTTTGCGGGTCGCCATCACATCGATCAGCCTGTCGGTGACGTATCCCGGGAAGGCATACATGATGCGGATCCAATCCATATCGGGCACGGAGTCGGTCAACTGCTCGAGCAGGACAGCCAATCCATCTTTCATTCCGAGGTCGTGGCCGTAATCCGTCGAGTCCTGCGCTATAAGAATCAATTCCCGAACGCCGTTATCCCGCAGGACCCGCGCCTCATGGATGATGGACTCGACCGGGCGGGAAACTGCCGTGCCCTTGATGAGCGGAATCGCGCAAAACGCGCAGGGCCGCCTGCATCCATCCGCGATTTTTAGATAGGCGCTCGGCCCCGTCACGCTGACGCGCAACGCGCCGTGTTCATCTGCGCCGACCGTGGGCGCTTCGGGCAAATGATAAACAGGTTCGGGATGTTTACCTTTTCTAACCTCATCGACAACCTGAACGATGTCCATCCAGCGCCGTGTGCCCAGGATCGCATCGATGCCGGGGACTCTTTTTGCAACCTCCACACCATAGCGCTGGGTCAGGCATCCCGCCGCGATGAGGACCTGATGCTTCCTTTTGCCTTGCGCCAGTTCGCCCAGCACGCGATACGACTCGTCCTTGGCGGGACCGATGAACCCGCAGGTGTTGACGATCAAAACCGAAGCCTTCGACGGGTCTTCGACAAAGCGATATCCTTCGCCTGCCAGCAATTGCGCCATCGAATCGGAATCGACCGTGTTCTTCGAGCAGCCAAGGGATACCAGGTGAAAAGTTTGTTTGGTCACAGATTTCCTCTGCGCCAATTATACAGGGAGACGCGTCGTTCGTCTCGCCTATGAAGCCGTGGGGAGTGGACGAAGTCCCAGCGGTGTAGGTCACATTCCCATACGGATCATAACTCTTTGCAAGCGCAATATCTCCGCTGGCATAGGCAAGTTGACGCACGCTCCCCAAGGCGTCGCCGAGGAAATACTCGGTGACACTGCCGGTCTGCGAGATGCGACCGTTGCCGTAGAGGTAGGAATTCGTGCCGTCTTTCAGGACTTGAGTCAAGTCAGTATTAAGGTCGAGGACGTATTGAGTCCCATTTTGGGTGAGGCGGTCGCCAAGTCCGTTGTAGGTGTAGGTCGTTGTCCATTTAGTGGAAATGAGCCGGTTGTCAGGATCATAGCTATAGGAATTTGGGCTATATCATTCATTAAATCCAGACCATTGCAAAGTTGTACAACAAGTCCCCGGATTTTTTACATAATGCTCCTCCAGGATTTCAGGTGATGTATAAAGGATTGTGTCAATCAAAATTTTTGGTGACACGTTATTACCATCTATAATGCTTTCACATTCGTTGTAATCATTTTATCGCGAACAGTTACAGCTGCTCCCTTTTTTATCCATGTCACCGTGATTTCACATCTTCCGTATGGGCTTGGCCAAAAATAGATTAAATGATCAGGCGTTCCCAAACGCTCAACCGCATTTTTAAGCGTGAGTTCAAACTTCACACCTATCAAATTTTTTATTAATTTACCGCCATAGAAGGTCAAGATACCACATGGGTATTTATTACTTTCTACGCATTTGTATGAAATTTCGCTTGCCAAGGGGCCATTATTGAACAAGTAAGTCTCGTACTCATTAATACTATTACCATCGATGAAAGGCGATTGTTTCAAGGTAGATAAGGCATCCTCTTTTGTCGATTTATTTATTTCCAGTCCATACCAACAAGGCGGATCACAAATTTCACCAGTCAGGAAACTCCGATCAACTATCGGTATTTTATTCGGAGTAGAAATTCGTGCAGAACAGCCGGTTAGCGCCAGAACAAATATAAAAATTAACCGTTTAATGAATAGAGTTAATTTTATCCTGTACATATTGTTTCCTTATCGATCCCAAAAAGTAACCTGGATGGTAATGCGGGTCACTATAATCTGCAAATGATTCAGCCCAATCCTCGCGAGCATTTGATCCCGCATAGGTTCCTGGAGGAGCCTCTTGACCCTGGGTCGCGTCATAGTAACAAGCAGGAGTGGGGTATGGGGTGCAATAATAGGAACCAACCACTCTGGACATCTCAGAACTTAAACGAAATCCGGTGCGGATATCCCACACATGCCCAAATTCATGAATGGTTGTATAGTTTATATAGTTTCGATTTGTAATCCCATAGTTAAAATATACAATATGTAGGAACGGTAAAGTATGTGGTGTGTATTCCCCATCAAGATCCACGCGTCTTATTTTGACCGGTTGAAACCTCATTGCCGATCTAAATTTTGTGATCCCACCCATCCCCTTGGCAGTGGCTCTTACACCATTAAAAACGTTATAAAACTCATCAGCGCTTCCCCAATTCCCTTCTTTCCACACACATGTTGGCAGGGCTACCCCACTTGGCGCATACTGCTTGACATAGCCCCAGTCTTTTTCGATTTCTACCCCATATAGTACTCGTAATTTACCCCTGATAACATCAGCAGTCCGCGCATCATGTCCCTCCGCAATATGACCTGTGGGATCAATACGGTTCACCGGATTCCCCTCCACATACATCCACCGGTTCAGCGACAGCGGATTGATGTAATCCCCGCCCCACGTATCGCGTGACAGGAATCTCCCATCGCCGCTTGAGTAGTACCTTGCGCGGAGATAGGTCAGCCCTGAAGCATCCTGCTGTTCGCCTGTATACGCAAAGGGACTTGTCCCGTCCCCGCTGCTCAAAGTCACATTCCCATACGGATCATAACTCTTTGCAAGCGCAATATCTCCGCTGGCATAGGCAAGTTGACGCACGCTCCCCAAGGCGTCGCCGAGGAAATACTCGGTGACACTGCCGGTCTGCGAGATGCGACCGTTGCCGTAGAGGTAGGAATTCGTGCCGTCTTTCAGGACTTGAGTCAAGTCAGTATTAAGGTCGAGGACGTATTGAGTCCCATTTTGGGTGAGGCGGTCGCCAAGCCCGTTGTAGGTGTAGGTTTCCGTGCCGTTGACCGAGATCAGCCGATTGGCGGAATCATAGACGTAGGTGTTCACGCCGTCACTGAGTAAATTCCCATTGTCGTCGAAGGTGTAATTGACTGCGTTCACGCTGGATAGGCGGTCGGCATCATCGTAGACAGAATTCGTTGTGGACAGCAAGTCATTGACAAAACTTTCCTGAGACAGCCTGTTCCCCACAGCGTCGTAGGCATAGTGGCTGTAAAAACTGAATAAGTTTGTGCCTTTACCATGGATTTCTCAAATCATTGTTTCAATAATAATCCAAAAGTTTGCCCGCTATCAGCAAAATAAACAATTATTACGCCACCACTGTACCCTACCTTGCCATAAGTCAAATCATCGTTCTCAATGTTAGTGGAAAAATCGATCTCGCGCAAGATAGCACCGGACAGCAAGTCAATAACTACAAGAGAAATATCCTCTCTCAATACATATGCTCGCATTGACTGGAAGTCAAGAGCAACATTTGAAATATAAATTTCTCGGCTACACCAATTTTGATACCCGTTTTCTAAACTTAGGGAGCATATTCCATTATTTGGCATACTGACAACTAATGTATGATCTCCTGCTTTTTGCGGCGCCCTTTCTTCACCCACAAAAAATGGATCGCCTTGTTTCCATAATACCCTCCCAGTCCGATCATCGACTGCTTCAACTTCATAGTCGCCCAGTTTTCTGAATAAAATATTCTCCACCGTCCACAATGTTTTTTCTTTATTAGTCTTGGATAAAATGGCTCCTGTCGAAGGGTCAATCTGATATATGTAATCTCCATAATAAACTCTTAGAATTTCACCATCAATCTGAAGAATTACATCCACATGTCCATCGCCTAAAAAAATCGTCCACACTAGCTCACCGGATGTCAAGTTGTATGCGTCTACCGCCACGCTATTAGGCAAAAATATCATATTTTCATACACAACCAACCCCCTTGCCCCTGGGCGGGTAGAAGGGCGATTTGTTTTCCATACTGTTTTTCTGGTCAACAGATCGTAGGCAATAAGTTCATCTCCATCTGCTGTTACAGCAAGCAGCATATTTCCACTAGCGATCATTTGATCTGATAATTCGTCATTTGACCATATTACTGTTGCATTTGTTTCGGTTGGATTTATTGTGTGCAGTATTTTGGGGTGATTAATCTTCTCGACCAAAATTTGAATCACAATCATCACAGAAACAATAACAATCAATAATGCTATAGGGGCGCTTCGCCTGGATAACCAGATGAAAAATTGGTTTAATCGCATATCATCCTCATGCGCAAGTCGTTTTTCGTTATTCAAATATTTATGGCGTAATCCAAGGTACGGGAATTTCAAACGGATCGGGCGAGGGTGGGAATGGTGGCGGCATGGTCGGCGCGGGATGGGGTGTATCTGTAGGTTTTGGCGGCCCATAAGGTTTCTGTGGCTTTGGGCAAGTGAAGGGATTTCGGACATGAAAATCCTCATAACGCTTAGCGGCAAGCAATGCCAGTCCTATTTGACCATTCCTTGCGCTCGCAAATAGCATTGATGCGCTGGAAAAGATACCTAGAGCGGGAGAACGGCTCCCTGAGAGAATATCAGAGATCAACCTCCCGCGATTCACATATCCATCTTTATCTGCATAATAATCAATAGACCCACGCATTGTGTAATTACTCTCAAATCCCGTCCCATCTATTGGCAAGTGACCAAATCCCAGCGACACATATAAAAATGCTCCTTTTATGCTCCAATCACGGTTATGGAAATACCCGCCTCCACCTTGCAACCCTCCTATTAAAGGTATACAAGCAATGCACGAATCACCATAGCCGCCTATTGATAGTCCCGAGTAATCACTATTTATGAATGTACTTCTTTTATTCGTATCATAACGGAAACCTTCAACACCTCCAGTATAAATCGTTCCCCCCCAAGATTCTAACAAGAATCCCCCAACTACGCCTGTATACGTAAATCTTGCCCTAGACATGGTTGCGTAATCGTAAACAATTTCCACTCCTTCAATATATCCATTGCCAACTCCGCCGCCCCATGAACGCCCTTCAATATAACCTAAGCTCAAGGGGGCTCGACCCGTCGGATCCACCAAATTGACCGGATTCCCCTCCACATACATCCACCGGTTCAGCGACAGCGGATTGATGTAATCCCCGCCCCACGTATCGCGTGACAGGAATCTCCCATCACAGCTTGAGTAATACCTTGCGCGGAGATAGGTCAGCCCCGAAGCATCCTGCTGTTCGTCCGTATACGCAAACGGACTTGTCCCATTACCGCTGCTCAAAGTCACTGTCCCATAGGGATCGTAATTCTTTGCAAGGGTAATTTCTCCGCTGGCGTCGGTCAACTGGCGCACGCTCCCCAACGCATCGCCCAGGAAATACTCAGTGACACTGCCGGTCTGTGATATGCGTCCATTGCCGTAGAGGAAGGAATTCGTGCCGTCTTTCAGGACTTGAGTCAAGTCAGTATTAAGGTCGAGGACGTATTGAGTCCCATTTTGGGTGAGGCGGTCGCCAAGTCCGTTGTAGGTGTAGGTCGTTGTCCATTTAGTGGAAATGAGCCGGTTGTCAGGATCATAGCTATAGGAATTTGGGCTATATCATTCATTAAATCCAGACCATTGCAAAGTTGTACAACAAGTCCCCGGATTTTTTACATAATGCTCCTCCAGGATTTCAGGTGATGTATAAAGGATTGTGTCAATCAAAATTTTTGGTGACACGTTATTACCATCTATAATGCTTTCACATTCGTTGTAATCATTTTATCGCGAACAGTTACAGCTGCTCCTTTTTATCCATGTCACCGTGATTTCACATCTTCCGTATGGGCTTGGTAAAATAGATTAAATGATCAGGCGTTCCCAAACGCTCAACCGCATTTTAAGCGTGAGTTCAAACTTCAACCTATCAAATTTTTATTAATTTACCGCCATAGAAGGTCAAGATACCACATGGGTATTTATTACTTTCTACGCATTTGTATGAAATTTCGCTTGCCAGGGGCATTATTGAACAAGTAAGTCTCGTACTCATTAATACTATTACCATCGATGAAAGGCGATTGTTTCAAGGTAGATAAGGCATCCTCTTTTGTCGATTTATTTATTTCCAGTCCATACCAACAAGGCGGATCACAAATTTCACCAGTCAGGAAACTCCGATCAACTATCGGTATTTTATTCGGGTAGAAATTCGTGCAGAACAGCCGGTTAGCGCCAGAACAAATATAAAATTAACCGTTTAATGAATAGAGTTAATTTTTATCCTGTACATATTGTTTCCTTATCGATCCCAAAAGTAACACGGATGGTAATGCGGGTCACTATAATCTGCAAATGATTCAGCCCAATCCTCGCGAGCATTTGATCCCGCATAGGTTCTGGAGGGCCTCTTGACCCCGGTCGCGTCATAGTAACAAGCAGGAGTGGGTATGGGGTGCAATAATAGGAACCAACCACTCTGGACATCTCAGAACTTAAACGAAATCCGGTGCGGATATCCACACATGCCCAAATTCATGAATGGTTGTATAGTTTATATAGTTTCGATTTGTAATCCCATAGTTAAATATACAATATGTAGGAACGGTAAAGTATGTGGTGTGTATTCCCATCAAGATCCACGCGTCTTATTTTGACCGGTTGAAACCTCATTGCCGATCTAAATTTTGTGATCCCACCCATCCCTTGGCAGTGGCTCTTACACCATTAAAACGTTATAAAACTCATCAGCGCTTCCCCAATTCCCTTCTTTCCACACACATGTTGGCAGGGCTACCCCACTTGGCGCATACTGCTTGACATAGCCCCAGTCTTTTTCGATTTCTACCCCATATAGTACTCGTAATTTACCCCTGATAACATCAGCAGTCCGCGCATCATGTCCCTCCGCAATATGACCTGTGGGATCAATACGGTTCACCGGATTCCCCTCCACATACATCCACCGGTTCAGCGACAGCGGATTGATGTAATCCCCGCCCCACGTATCGCGTGACAGGAATCTCCCATCGCCGCTTGAGTAGTACCTTGCGCGGAGATAGGTCAGCCCTGAAGCATCCTGCTGTTCGCCTGTATACGCAAAGGGACTTGTCCCGTCCCCGCTGCTCAAAGTCACATTTCCATAAGGATTATAACTCTTCGCAAGCGTAATTTCTCCGTTGGGGTCGGTCAGTTGACGCACGCTCCCCAAAGCATCGCCCAGGAAATACTCGGTGACACTGCCGGTCTGTGATATGCGTCCATTGCCGTAAAGATATGAATTTGTTCTGTCGCTGAGGACTTGGGTCAAGCCAGCGTTGAGATCGAGGACGTATTGAGTCCCATTTTGTGTGAGACGGTCGCCAAGCCCGTTGTAGGTGTAGGTTTCCGTGCCGTTGACCGAGATCAGCCGATTGGCGGAATCATAGACGTAGGTGTTCACGCCGTCCCTGAGCAGATTCCCGTTGTCGTCGAATGTGTAATTGACTCCATTCACGCTTGTGAGTCTATTCGCGACATCATACTGATAACTGGTTTTCTTCCGTCATTCTGTTCCCCACTGCGTCGTAGGAGTAGTGATAGTAGTCACCGGTCGAATAGTCCGCGGCGTTGAGACGGTTTAACGGATCGTAGATGTAGTCAATCGTCACGGTTTGAAGAGTCTGCTGTGGATTGGAGGGAGAATATCCTATGATGCTACTTATCTGGGCCTGCTCCTGTAAATTCAAAAAACTTGCTGGATATTGACGACAAGTAGGCGTTTAGTTCCGCTTCTGATAAATATCTTGCTTCTAAAATTAATAAATTTGAAGGTGCCCTCCCTTCTTCGTCCACGATATAACAATACTTCTCCGCTTGCTCAAGATCTTCGAATCTTGAGGCAAGAACCAAGCGGCTATTCATCCACACTAAGTAAACTTCACACATGACCCTTTCCGAGCCAAGGTTGCCAAATCCTATGTAATCTGGTTCTCCTAAAAATTTAACTACTTCATCTTGCGTAATTTTGTAATTGAAGCCAACTACAATTTTAGTGAGAATATCATCTATAACAGCCAGTGTTAGGCAAATTTGGTTAGAATTGATACAGTTTGCCTCAATCAACACCCCAGGAGCGGACGCGCTGAAATCATAGTTCGGCATTGACACTTGAAATATTTGTATTTCTTTGTGGTCAATGAAAGTTAGTGTTGGTAGAATTGAGGTTACATCACTCTCGCTCGATTCGCCAACCTCAAGCCCCTGCCAACACGGCGCCGAACAGGGAATTCCGGTAAAGAGGCTTTTATCCATTTGCTCGGGTGAAGGCGTTATCACGGAAGCGGGGGTGGGTGTAGAGCCTATACATCCAAAAAGTAAGGCTCCTAATACGCCCGTAATTGCAATTCGGTAAATTGCCCAATCTCGTATCATCATGTATTCCCTGTATGCTTATTGAGAACACTTATTACCATTGAGCAATCCTTCAATATAACCCTTGCGAGTCGGATAATTTTTCAGAGATGGAACGCCCTTAAAGTTTGGATATACACAGATCGCAAAACTGTCAGCAAAATCCTCTCTTGGGCCAGTTTGCCCATACGGGGTGGGTGGCAATTCTCCGCGATTGTTGAATTTAAAACATGAGGAATCGAAGTCGTTATTACAATAGATGTCAAATGACTTCGTGCGAGAATTCATCTCCTTGCTCAACTTGAAAACAGGAAATTGTCGCGTATCCCAAACATGAGCAAGTTCATGCGTAATTATTGCTCCCGCTACCATTTTCCCATGATAATAGGTGTCGTTATAAATTTTCACATCTAAAATTGTCCATGCGGCAGCGCCACGGGGATGTTTATCTTCCGCCATGCGTACAAACTTGATGGGTCTTCCCCTTAATGCTACCCAGAATCTTCCTATTCCTCCCAATTTCTTAGCCATTGCTCCAACACCGTCAAGTGTCCATTCAAGCTCACGCACATTTCGCCAATTTCCTTCCTGCCATTCGCATCGGTAGGTGGTTGGCTGATATCTGGAAGATTTGGGGTTGGGAATAGGAATTAGTTTATAACCCCAATCTTTCACAACATAAACGTTATATGACTTTAGCTTCTCCACAATCAAATCGGCTTTTCTAGCTTGCATTCCTTCGGAAATATGCCCAGTTGGGTCCACAAAATTGACCGGATTCCCCTCCACATACCCCCACCGGTTCAGGGACAAGGGACGGTTGTAATCCCCGCCCCACGTATCCCGTGACAGGAACCTCCCATCGCCGCTTGAGTAATACCTTGCGCGGAGATAGGTCAGCCCCGAAGCGTCCTGCTGTTCGCCCGTATATGCAAATGGACTTGTCCCGCTGCCGCTGCTCAAAGTCACTGTGCCATAAGGATCGTAACTCTTGGCAAGCGTAATTTCTCCGCTGGCATCGGTCAGTTGACGCACGCTTCCCAAAGCATCTCCGAGGAAATATTCAGTGACACTGCCGGTCTGCGAGATGCGTCCATTGCCGTAGAGGTAGGTGTTCGCGCCGTCGCCCAGTAAATTCCCATTATCATCAAATACGTGGTTGATTCCGTTTATGTCGTATAACCTGTTAGCAGCTTCATAACCGAATGAACAGTCGATGGTAGATCATTGACCATTTTTAGTGGAGTTCATTAAATATTATAAACTCACCATTGTATGGATTAATTAAAACCTGAAATGAAACTAAGGGGTAATAGGTTACACTCCATTTATTTTGATTTCTTTGATTTATACTCACTAATATTCTACATTCATTATTAGCTTTTAATCTTGCATCAGTTCCGCCATTTTCTTCCGCTATCCGCAATGCTTGATCAGCAGTAAAGTTGAAATTTTTATAGTCATTGGCATGCCAAGGTTTCAAAAACGAATGGGGGTAGTCTGCTCCATCCCGCCAAGAAACTAATTTTGCCAATGGGAAAATATCAATTTGTCGTGTAATATACCTCTCCTCAGAGTTTATTGTGATTTCTTTATAGTAGGTTGCTTTAAAAGAATCGAATCCAACATTCAGATTGCGGCAATTTCGATCAAAATCTAATGAATATAGTTCCCAGCCTTCTAATTGGTCCCCCCAAGCATGCTGACTGAGGGCAGCTACGATTTTTAAATAATCAGCTTGGGTCCATGAAAAAGAGCCATCAGGTAGAATATCATCATTTGTGCCGGGAGTTGCTTTTACTGGAAAGAATACATTCGAATCTCCTTGAGACAAAGTGCTCAAGATGGTGTCTGGAGCAATAAGATAATCTACAGAATTAGAATTCGCTCCTTGGGTAGGATATTCTCGTTCATAATTGTCACACGACGTAACAGTGATAAAAATTAAGGTTGTCAAAAATATAGGCGACCATTTTATGCTACCTTTTAATCGCTTTATCATCCTATTTAACCTCTTTTTTTAATTCAGACACAAATGAATTCTTTGCAATTCGTGAATGGTATTAAAATTAATATCTCTAGGCATATACCAAGTTTTTAGTTCATCTGTAGCCTTTTCAAATCTATTTAATTGCTGAGAAGTATTAACGCATGAACCATCTCTAAACCATTCATACCATTTTATGGTTATACCTTTCTCATTTATTCTGTTCGCCTTTGCGGTAAGACCATCCCGAATAAGATTAAACTTTGTAAACCCCGGTCCATTTTGAGCGAGAGCTGCCACTATATATATATCAGTCGAACTACATCCAGCAGCAATACAAGTATCCGTTGCGAGTTTAATACGCCTACGCATATATTCAATTGCCCATGATTTTTCTGTTTGGCCATGTGGATTCTCTTGTTTATAGTTTCCGGCTCCATAAAGGGCATCCATTTCCTCCTCTGTTTTACAGATAGTGCATGGAACATATTTCATTAATTTCTTATCAAACTTTGTAATGGTATAGCATAAAATACCATACCCTCTGTGCTCATTTTCTTTATTCGGATGTTTAGGGTTTGGAATCCTTTCACCATAAGGTGTTTCTTTTTCTTTGTTAGTAATTTTCCCTGGACCTTGTCCATCATAGTCATCATTTACTTTCCAATCATAACTTTCTGCCCAACACTGAACAGCCACCCCAGCCATTGCATAGGTATTAAGCCAATCTGATTTTGAAATCTTGGCAAATGTTTCTACATATGGAACGTTTTGACTAGGATCCCAAACGCAATGCTGTGGAGGATACGGTCTATTTCCACTCGGATCCACCAAATTGACCGGATTCCCCTCCACATACCCCCACCGGTTCAGCGACATGGGACGGTTGTAGTCCCCGCCCCACGTATCCCGTGACAGGAACCTCCCTTCGAGTGGGCTGTGATACCTTGCTGACATAGAGAATATAAATGATAGCGATCGCTGTTTAAGGGCCTGTCGCTGTTCCAGTCGCCGTAGGCGTGCGCGTCACAGTGGGAGAAACCGTCGGAGTCGTCAGCGGCGTATTTGTCGCCGTCGGAGGAATGGTGGCGGTCGGCGTCGAAACGCCGGACACGGAATACACCCGGCTGATCACTTCACCAGGTCCGCCCATCAAGCCAAGATCCGTCCCATTATACGTAATTCTCAGGGAAGAACCGTCCCCGGTAAGGATCACGATCTGGTTCTCCGCCGCAAAATCCCGGGTCTCGCGCGGCGCCATGCGTCCTTCGAAAGCGACCGTTCCATCCACCAGAATTTTTACATATACGCGCCCCAGCGCAAATACGCTTACCGCAACGTTCGCATCGGAGGGCGATGCCTGGACTTCAGGGGTGGTAAACCCTTCCACGGCCGGTCCTGGCGTTCCATCGAGGCTGCCCTCCTCCGTGGAAACCGCCGCATCATCCAGACCCGTCGGTTCCGCTGTTTCGATCAACACCTCGATAATGGACGGCGCAGTGGGTTCGGCTTGTTCTTCCCTCACACTGACAATCCGTCCCACTCCCCAGATCGCCAGCGCGGCCAGCGTCACCACCATCAACATTCCAAAGATCAGGTCTCCCGCAATGAACGTCCTCAAGAACGGAATCGTGGGTTTGACCTGTGTTTCTATTTTATCCCGCGGAGTCTCCGCATATTTTTCCCGGCGTTTCACCTGAAGCGCATCCGCGTAACGCAGCAACACCTCATCCACGTCCAAGCCCAGAAAATTCGCGTAATTCGAAAGCATCCCGCGGGTTTGCACGGTCGACGGCAATTTCTCGAACGCGCCCTCCTCCAAAGCCTTCACATAATTCACGCGCAGGCGGATATGCCGTTCCACCTCTGCAACCGTCAGGCTGATCATCTCGCGCCGTTCGCGCAGTTTGGTCCCAATTTCCGCCATGATCGCATCGGCGGGTTTATCCGGCAGCCCGGGTTCAGGCGCTTGTTGTTCGGTTCCCGCCGCTTGAACCACAACCGCCGGGGCAGATTCTTCCTTATCGAGTTTGACCCCGAACCCGGAAGAGATTCGTTTCCAAAGGTCTTGCTTCGCTTCATCCCGGACTTCAACTTGTTTCTCTCCATCGGTTGTGGTCTCCGCTGGCGGCTGACCCTGGGATTCTTCGGCTGGTTCTTGAACCGTCTCCGGCGCAGATTCCGCTCTGGGTTTGCGTCTCAACAAGCGGACGAGTGCCGAGACGGGGCGAAGCATCCGGAAACGAGGCGCAGGTTCATCCTCTTTCGAATCCACCAACGGCGGCAGTTCCGTCTCGGAAAGGTTGATCTGCGGGAGAGGTCCGCTCACTTCGGCGGGCGGAATGGGGTTGCGCTGAAACTCGGCGATCAATTCATCGATATCGACGCCGAGATATTCGGCATAGTTGCGCAAAAAACCGCGCCCCTGCGCGGCGGACGGCATGACGGAAAAATCGTCCGCCTCGAGCGCCTGCAAAAAGGCGCGGCGGATGCGCGTTTCCTCCGCCGCCTTTTCGAGGGAGATATATCGCGCCTCCCGCTCGCGCTTCAAGCGTTGACCGATGGTTTCAGGCATCGGCACTATTTTAATGCCTATTTCCGGAATTCCACCTTGACATTCCCTTACGCATGACGTAGCATCGTTTTATGCGAATTGGAATGATGGTCGACAGTTACAAGCCCTATATCAGCGGCATCACCAACTATATAGAGGTCAACAAACGATTTTTCGAGAAAGCGGGGCACGAAGTCTACGTCTTCACGTTTGGCGACCTCGACTACGAGGATGAGGAGAAGAATGTAATTCGCAGCCCCGGCCTGCCGCTGGCAGATTCGGGATTCTTTCTTTCGATGCGCTATTCCCGGCAGGCGAAGAAACTCCTGCAGACGATGGATATCGTCCATGTGCATCATCCTTTTCTGAGCGGGCGCCTTGCCCTGCGCTACTGCCGCCCGGCAAACATCCCCATCGTTTTCACCAATCATTCCCGTTACGATCTGTACGCACAGGCTTACCTATCGATGATGCCGGAAGAGGTCAGCCTGGGAATGCTTCAGGCATACATGCCCCCCTTCTGCAAGGCGATGGACCTGGTGATCACGCCCTCCGCTGGCATGGAAAAGGTCCTGCGCGAATTGAAAGTGGAAAGCCACATCGAGATCGTCCCAAACGGCGTGGATTTGGAAAATTTTCAACATGCCGCGCCGTTACCGCGCGAAAAATTTGGCTACAAGCCGGATGATATCCTGGTCGTCTATGCGGGCCGGATCGCTCTCGAGAAGAACATTCCCCTCCTGATCGACTCGTTCGATGGCGTCGCCAATGCCGTCCCAAATGTGCGTCTGCTGCTCATCGGGGGCGGCATTCAGCAATTCGAAGATGAGATCCGCAACCATATCGAGAAAAAGAGCAACCGTGACCGCATACGTTTGGCTGGCAGGGTCCCCTATGACCAACTTCCCGCCTACCTTGCCATGTGCGATATCTTTGCCACGGCATCCGTGACGGAAGTGCATCCGCTCTCAGTCATCGAGGCAATGGGGGCCGGGCTTCCGATCATGGGCATGGAATCCGTTGGCGTTGGGGATACCGTCGAAGACGGCGTAACCGGTTACCTTGCAACGAACGATCTGCCTTCATTCACGGCGAAACTTACCCGGCTCTGTCTCGAACCCGACATCCGGAATTCGATGAGCCATTCAGCCCGCAAGGCGTCCCTGACCTATAAGATCGAACGCACCACGAAGATCATGCTAGCTCAATATGAACGCGTCCTGCAAGGCACAACCCGCCGAAAGGATAATCTCAATTCACGCCTGCGGGGAATACTGGAAAAGTTCCTTTCATGACCAGGCATAACCAGCGCATCGGCGCCTGGGGCGAATCAACCGCGGTCGGCTGGCTTGAAGAGAGGGGATATGATGTGACAGCGCGCAACGTCCGTACGCCGTATGGCGAAATCGATATCGTGGCTAAAAAGGGCGGTGTTATCTATTACATCGAGGTGAAAACGCTTACCTCATCCAGGAATTTTTTCCCCGAGCACCAGATCACAGCGCGGAAACGGGAACACATGCTGAACGCCGCTGCTCACCACGCCTCTGAAAATGGGATCGATCGCTGGCAGATCGATGTGATCGCCGTCGAAGGCAGACCCGGCGGGACCCCCGTCATCCATCATTTCCAGAACATAAATTAGGGATCAAACCGAGAACTCCCAAGTTATTCAATCACCGGCCATCACCCCGCTTCATTCTTATCCTGCAATTTCAACTTCCCCTTGGGTATAATATTCACACATCCAATGGAGAACAACCCGGCCAACTAAGATTAGGAGAACCTCATGGCAAAAGTCATCGGACCCGACGTCAGTTTTTATCAGGATGACCCTGAAACCCCGCAGGGCATCAATTTCACGAGGATGCGCCAACACGCCCAGTTTGTCATCGTCCGCGCGGGGCAAAACCTGTGGGGCGACCGGGATTTCAAAGCGAATTGGAGGGGGGCGAAAGCGGCGGGGCTCCCCCGCGGTTCCTACTGGTTCTACGACAGCCGGATCGACCCAAAACAGCAGGCTGAAAAATGGGTTTCCATGTTCGAAGGCGACTTCGGCGAACTGCCCTTATTCGGCGATTTCGAGGATACCTACAACGGGGGTTATCGAGGGTGGAAACATTGGTACGATTTCCTTGAACGGGTGAAACAATTGATCCCATCCAACAAGGAGATCGGAGTCTACACCGGCTATTATTACTGGCTCGAAAATACCGTCGGCGTCAGCATTCCGACAGCTTCCCTGAATTATTTCAAACAATATCCGCTCTGGATCGCAGCCTACAACCCAACGGGACCCTCTGTCCCGAAGCCATGGGACGACTGGACGCTTTGGCAATTCACAGACAACGGTGACGGGGCAGTCTATGGCGTGGAAAGCCTGAACATCGACCTGAACTATTTCAACGGCGATGAAGATGCCTTCGAGCAAAGATTTGGGGTGACCTTGGGACCGGCGCCCGAGCCGACCCCGCCCGGGAAGAATTACCGCGTCACTGTCAACTCGCTCAAGGTCCGGTCGGGACCGGGATTATCCTTTGGCCAGATCGGCAGCATCAAGTTGAACGAAGTGGTGGAAAGGCTCGAATCCAACCCGGATGAAACCTGGCACAAAATTCGCAAACTGGATGGGAGCCTGACCGGGTGGAGTTTCGCGGCTTATCTTCAAAACCTGGGCGGGACTCCTTCGGGCGGCGATACCGGCACGGGTGGAACAGGAGGCACAGGTTCAGGCGGAAGCGGGGATCCCGGTTCCGGAACAACCAACCCGCCGCCGGACGAAGAAGACACCGATTGGTATCGCGTCACAGCGTCCACATTGAAGATCCGCATCGGACCGGGACTTGAATTCGAATCCATCGGCACATTCACCTTCGGCGAGTTGGTGGAGAAACTCGATGCCAGCCCGGATAACAAATGGCTGAGAGTTCGAAGCAAAGACGGCAGGAAGACCGGCTGGAGTTTCGGCGATTATTTGATCAGCGTTCACAATCCTTCGAGCGAGCCGCCGCCATCCACGACTGTGCCGGATTACAACGACAAGAACTGGTATAAAGTCACGACCTCCACCCTCAACCTGCGCGAATCTCCGAACCTGACGGCGAAGATCATCAGCACATTGTCCAAGAACGACATAATTCCGGCTCTCGATGAATCAAATTCCAATTGGGTCAAAACGCAAAAACTGGACGGCTCGACGGGCTGGTGTTCGCGGGATTACCTTGCCCAAGTCGGCACGGCGAAGCGCCCCGATTCGGTCACGCAAGCCCTTTTCTCCGGAGTGACCTATCTGCGGAAGGACCTTACCTCGCCCCGTCCCATCGTGGTGCATGTACTCGCCATAGACCTTCAGGCACAGAAACTCGAATTCCTCGTTACGCCCTCCGCGAACAATACCGACGTGCTTTGCACCCGCACCACGTCGAAATTCCTCGAAGAGTTCAAGCTCCATGCCGCGATCAATGGCGGATATTTCAGTTATCTCGACGCATCCTTCATCCCGTCGAAACTCTGCCCGAACGGCGGCGACCCGGTCCGCATCAGCGACTACGCCGCCTCGCGCGGCAAGATCTATTCCAATAAGAAGACCGCCCAGCCGGTGATCCATATCGGGAAAAAGAATCAGGTAATATTCAACCCAAAACAACCCGCTGTGTTCAACGCCATCTCCGGAGACCGGCTGGTCGTGGTCGAAGGAAAGGTGGTGAAAAATCTTGCGGCGCAGGTGCCAAATCCACGGACAGCGGTGGGATTGAGCAAAAACGGCCGCTGGCTGACCCTGATGGTTGTGGATGGCCGGCAGGCAGGCTACAGCGAAGGCGTGACCTTCCCCGAATTGGCTGAGCTGCTCATTTCGTACGGAGTGTATACCGGCGCGAACATGGACGGCGGCGGCTCCTCCTCGATGGTCATCCGCGGATTCGATGGAAAAGCGCGCGTCCTGAATTCCCCCATCGAAATGAATCAACCCGGCAAGGAACGACCGGTGGGCAACCATCTCGGTCTGTTCATCAAACCATAGAACATCATTTACCCGGAATTTAATTTGGAACGCTGACAAGCGACGAACTCACCCACGAACCTTAATTTCGTGGGTGAGTCAATTTTTAAAAGCCTATTCCTCGCCGAACTGTTCCTTCGCCTTCTTCGTTTGTTTGCCGCGTTCTTCGGTGTTCAATATCCGTTTGCGAATTCTGAAATTCTCAGGGGTGACTTCGAGCAGTTCGTCGTCGGCGAGATATTCGATGGCTTCATCGAGGGACATCTGCCGGGGTGGGGTGAGGCGGATTTCCATGTCGCCGCGAGCCGCGCGTATGTTCGTCAAATGTTTCTTTTTGCAGACGTTGACGGAAATATCCCCTGCGCGGGCATTTTCACCGACGACCATGCCTTCGTAAACGTCAACGCCGGGACCGACAAAAAGCATCCCGCGCTCCTCCGCCGATTTCAAGGCATAGGCGGTCGTCGTGCCGGGTTCCCACGCCACCAGCGAACCGGATTGGCGCGTGTTCATCGGACCCGATAATTCGTCGTAGCCGTGGAAGATGGTGTTCATCACGCCTGCGCCGCGCGTGGATGTCAGGAATTGATAACGGAAGCCGAGCAAACCGCGGGTCGGGACGATGTATACCATGCGCGTCGTACCCTGACCCGAATCCTGCATGTCCATCATTTTGCCGCGCCTCGACCCAAGCATTTCCACGACCGCACCGACGGTTTCGTTGCTGGTCTCGATGTGGACTTCTTCGTAAGGTTCGAGTAATGCGCCGTCGTCCGCATTGTGATAGATGACCTCGGGGCGTGAGACCTGGAATTCATACCCTTCGCGCCGCATCGTTTCGATGAGAATTCCAAGATGCAATTCGCCCCTGCCCGAGACGAGGAAATTTTCCGCCGAGTCGGTATCCTGTACGCGCAGGGAGACGTTCGTGCGCAGTTCGTCGTTCAATCGTTCGCGCAGTTTCCGCGAAGTGCCCCATTTGCCTTCCTTGCCGGAGAACGGCGATGTGTTTACCCCGAAGGTCATGCGGACCGTCGGTTCCTCCACTTTGATCGAAGGCAATGCAACCGGGTTGGCGGGGTCGGCGAGCGTCTCGCCGATGGCGATGTCTTCCAAGCCTGCCAGTGAGATGATATCGCCTGCAATCGATTCTTCGACCTCGACCTTGTTCAAGCCTTTGAATGTGTAAAGATAACGTGCGGTTTCAGGAAGAATCTTCCCGTCCAATTTGATGCGGGAAAGTTTTTGTCCGACTTTGATCTTTCCGGCAAAGATACGTCCCACTGCCGTCACGCCGCGATAGTCGTCATAGCCGAGGGTGGTGATGAGCATTTGCAGGGGAGCGTCCACGTCCACTTTGGGAGCGGGGATATGCTTCAATATGGCATCGAATAAGGGAGCAAGGTCCGGTCCGAGGTCCGGGGAAAGAGCCGCCCTGCCAGCCGTCGCCTGGGCATAGATGACGGGAAAATCCGCTTGTTCTTCGGTCGCTCCAAGTTCGATGAAAAGGTCAAAGGTTTCATTCAAGACGCGATCCGGTTCGGCATCCTTGCGATCCACTTTGTTGATGACCACGATGGCTTTGTGCCCCATCTGGAGCGCCTTCTTCAAGACGAAGCGCGTCTGCGGCATGGGACCTTCCGCCGCATCGACGAGGAGCAGCACGCCGTCCACCATGTTCATGACGCGCTCCACTTCGCCGCCGAAATCGGCGTGACCGGGCGTATCGACGATGTTGATCTTCACAGTTTCATTCGTGGCAGGATCGACCAGGCTTATCGCTGTGTTTTTTGCCAGGATAGTGATTCCGCGCTCGCGCTCGAGGTCGTTGGAATCCATGACGCGTTCAGCAACCTGCTGGTTTTCGCGGAAGGTGTGGGATTGGCGCAAAAGCCCGTCAACAAGGGTGGTCTTGCCGTGGTCGACGTGGGCGATGATGGCGATGTTTCGAAGGTCGGTTCGGGTTAGCATGGGAGTTCTTTCGGATGGGCAGAGGATTAGAGAATTGAGATCGGAGACTAATGATAAGTGAATAGTGGATGGTGAATAGTGGATGGTGAATAGTGGGTTGGCGATAAAAAAGACCCGGCGGGACGCCGAGGTCTTGAAGGGTCGTTCGGCTTGCGGATGGTATTCTAACAGAGAGGTTGTATTTGAGGAAGGGAGTCTTATATCCGCGCCAATTTCCCCGCCCTTCTCAAATCGCGATAATTCCACAGCACCTGCCAGATGCGAATAGCCGCTTCGATCTGGATCTTGAACGACATCTTGGATTTCCCGAACCTGCGGTCTGCAAAGTAGATGGGCGACTCGCCGATCTTAAATTCAAGGCAGTGGGTCAGGTAGATCATTTCGACGAGGAAGATATACCCGCTGGAGTGGATTCGTTCGAAGGGGATCTGTTTCAAGGTCTCCGTGCGCCACATGCGATAGCCGGTGGTGACGTCGTGCAAGGGCAGACCTAAAATGGTGCGCGCGTAAAAATTTCCGAACGCGGAAAGCCACTTTCGCCAAATGGGCCACTTTTCATCAACAGAGCCGCCGGGGACGTACCGCGACCCGAGCACAACGTCGTTGGATTCGAGCATTCGAGCCATGTCGGAAAGCATGACGGGGTCATGTGAAAAATCCGCATCCATTTGGACGATTGCCTGCGCGTCGCTATCGAATATCTTCTGAAACCCATTCAGGTACGCAGAGCGCAAACCCATCTTACCGGGACGGTGCAGGACTTCAATCTTGCCGTAATGTTTCCTGGAAAGTTCCTCTGCCAGTTTGCCTGTTCCATCCGGGCTGTTGTCGTCCACGACGAGCAGGCGCAGGTCGAGCGGAAGCGAAAATAAAGCGGAGACCAGTCTGGAAAGGTTCTCCGCTTCGTTATACGTCGGAATGACAATTGTGACTCTCAATTCCTGCTCCCGTCATGACGCATTCATAAGCACCGTTTTAAATTGAGCCGCGTCAGGCTTGTAGTTCTTCAACGAGGCGAACTCGACCAGTTTCGCACCAAGCCGGTCGGGCTGTTTCGCTGCCTGCTCACGGTCTTTGAGAGGATAAAAATATTCCACAGATTGTTCCAGTCGTGATCTCAGCTTATCACGCAACACAGGCAAATTCGACGGCTGAACAACCAGAAGCAGTTCGGTTGTGCTCAGGTGGCCGAGAAAATCATCGGAACGGCTGAATTCACGCAGTGTGTTGACGATCATCAGGCTGATCGCCCTCAATACATCGTCGGATGCGACAAATCCGTAGGCTTCACGAAACGCGCCCATATTTTGAATGGAAATATACAACAACGCAGATCCGTCCTTCCCCAGGACCTCAGATAATTTCTCATCAACCAGCGCGCCTTCCGGCAAACCCGTGACCGGGTTGGTCAACGAGCCCTGATAGACCCGCTTGAGCGCATTCCTCACGCGCAGGCGCAATTCCTGCACGTCGAACGGTTTGGTAATGTAATCGTCGGCGCCGATCTCCAATCCCTGAAGACGGTCACTGCGTTCGCGTTTCTCGGTAAGGAAGATGATCGGGATGTTGGAGGTGCGCCGGTCGTTGCGCAACCGGTGGGCAACCTCATATCCGTCAATATCAGGCAGACGAATATCGAGAATCACCAGCTCCGGGTTCACCTGCAATGCAGAACGGACGCCATCCTCACCCCAGTTCACAGTGAATACCTCGTATTCCTGCGAACGGAAATACGCCGTCAGCATTTCAGCCACATCAGGGTCGTCTTCTACAATGAGGATCTTCTGCTTCGTATCCGACATGCCGGGGGCCCGTTAGCTAGGAAATCGGTTCTTTTTGGATGATGAACTCGCAGACCGGGTCGCCCATCGCCACACATTTGGATTCATTGACGCGGAATTCATTCCCGCCGGAAACCCATTTCAGGCTTTCCTGAAGCAGCCCGGTGGAGATGAAGCAGACAGGCTTGTCGACGCCGGTGCGTCCCCAGCAGCACGGGCATTTATGGATGGTCCAGATCCACTCGGTATCCTTTTCTTCGACGGATGTTTGCTGATCGCTGAGCTGGGTAAAGATCTTGGCAAAGGCGGGCAGACCGATCCTTAACTTGGACTGAAGGGGGAGGACGACAAAAGCCAGATCGGCCGCTCCAGCCAGAGCGCCGAAGTTCCGAAGCGCGTCTGCAAAGGTGGCGCGCCCGGCTCGCAGGGCGAGGCCGCGTCCGCCGCGCGGACCGTACATTTCCTCCAATGCGGAACCGATGGCGGATAACTCGGTAAAATCGAAGCCTTTATCCAGGTTATCCGGGGGATAGTTTTCGATGTAATGACTCAGACCGCCAAGGTTGAGGATGGCATTCAAACCGTTCTTCCCCATCACTTCTTCAAGGGATTTGATCGTAATCAAGCCGAATTTGTTGGGATAATACAAACCAGATTTTTGGACGGGGCTCATGATGACTCCATTAAATTAACTTCGCCAGATCTTCGGCGGCGCGACGCATATCCAGGAAGATCAGGCCAAGCCTGGCCTGTTCACGAACCAGGGCGGTTAGAACCGCTTCCTCCCCCACGGAGATAAGAACGACATAGCCCTTCAGCCCCTTGATATAAACCTGCTCGAGAGAGCCGCGCCCCAATTCGCCGGCAATTCGTTCACCCAACGACAACATGGCCGCCGACATTGCGGAGACACGATCTTCCTCCACGCCCTGCGGCAAAGCGGAAGCAATGCTCAAACCATCCACGCTGACGATAGCCGAGGCTTCGATATCCGGCGAGGACGCCTGCAATTCCCTCAGGCGGTCTACCATTTGTTGTGTGCGATTTTTTGTCAACCCAGCCCTCCTGGGGAATTTTTACGCCCCAAATATTTCAGGACGTTTTATACATTCATCGAAACAATTTTAGAACATGGCTACCAATGTGTCAAGTTCGCCATCGCTTGGTTTGCAAAAGGGCAAGGCGTTCATGACACGAAATACCAGCCAAGGATGCGTTGTATTGACACGGTCATACCCTCATGGTAAACTACTGCCCGCTTAACCAAATGGTCTCGTGGTGTAGCGGCCTAACATGCGGCCCTGTCAAGGCCGAGATCGCGGGTTCGAATCCCGTCGGGACCGCCAGAATGTAATATTTCGAAAGGTCGAAACAAAGCAACCGGCAATTGAAGCCGGTTGTTTTGTTGTTTTACTGCGTCTAATATCTCAATGGCGGTACTCCGTCAAATGGATAAGCGTTCTATGTACGATGGTCAACCCCAAGCTTTGTTGGAGGCGGCATAGGGATGGGGAACAATAGTCGAAGACCATTTCCAAATCAAAGTGCGACGCAACAATGCCACAGAACGCACGATTGACAGGTTGGAAATATAAGCCAGTTCGTTTGCCATTACAAGCCTGGCGAGGCATGCAATCTGGCTTATAACAAACCGCTCTCCCACCCTTCTTACAGATTCTGGAAAACTTGGCTACAGGGACATTCAAATCCAGTGAGGCATGAAGCGCTGGTTCGAACCGCGGACAGGAAAACAGGTAGGTGTGGGGGTAATTAAATTCAAATGAAAATCAAAAAAATATAAATAAATTTTCCTGCCATTATTGATTGTAGACACTGTATGAGTGTCTGGTATTGAGCAATCATCCAATTATTAAGACTTCTATATGGTCCCTCAAAACTAATCACCGTATTCGGGCAATGAAAGTAGGTAATGCATTCAGTTACCCTTATTGTCCTGGGCATTAAGGTGGCAGGGCTAAGTCGTGACATAATCCATATTGCATTTGGTTTGTTTTTTTGCTACCATACAACCGAGTAAAATTACTGTTAGCGGGATTCGGATCAACCATTTTAGACCGTCGGAAGTAACCTGAAAACAATAAAGAAGTTCGAGGCATTGAACCAATGCTTTTAATTTGGTCGCTTAACCCACAACTGTGGGGGCGAGCATTGGGGAGCCAATAGCGAAACCGGCTGTTATAGCCGGTTGTTTGTTTAAATCCAGTTTTTCCAAGAGGAAACAATGTCAATCCAAAACCTGTTTTCAAATGCGAAATGGAACAAGGTGAATTTTCGGATTCAACCTGCCAAGATGATGCAAATCTTCTTGATCCTGACTGTTCTCACTTCGGCCGTTGGGGTAAATCCCGCAGCCGCAGAGGATTCCATACTTAGCGATCCTCTTCAGTTGAACCCGATGAGCGCGCCAGCTCTTCAAGATAGTTCTAATTCCCGGGCAGACGCTTTGGTGCTTATGAACTCTGATAGTGCTGGACACATTGACTTCGTTCACTATATCCAGCCGTATCTCGACCATTTTGGCATCCCTTATACCTTGCTGGATATTTCCACAACCCCCATAACCGAAAACGTGATCGATTATGCCTTGATCATCATCGGTCATCGGCAGTTGGATATCGCTGGCACTTACCTGGATACAACCGAGCAAGGCAATCTCTCAGCGGCGGTGAACGCTGGAACGGGTTTGGTCAACTTTGACAATGACTTATCAGCGGATGGCAGCACACCGCATTATTCATTTGTTCAAGATGTATTTGGCTTCGGTTATGGTGGAGCGACCAGCGGTTCAGGTGTGAGCTTTCCGAGCAGTACGCTTCATTATATCGCTGAACGCCACACGCCGGGTGAGAGCCTGGGCACAGGAGAGATGAGCCTGCCAGGTGTGACATTGCCGGGGGATGTGACTACAGTGGCCAGCACGGGCGCACAACCTTTCATCGCCGTGACGACCTATGGCGCTGGACGGGCAGTACAGTGGGGCAGTTATGAGTGGATGTCCACGTCGGTGCGGGGGCCGGTATATGGATTAGACGACCTA
This sequence comes from Anaerolineales bacterium, assembly GCA_015075725.1. Lineage (NCBI taxonomy): Bacteria > Bacillati > Chloroflexota > Anaerolineae > Anaerolineales > Anaerolineales bacterium. The sequence continues at coordinate 4,681,176 of JABTTV010000001.1, forward strand.
GTATGGCGCAGTCTTGTGTGGGCTGCGCGCAAGCCCTTTGTCATGCAGGGCATGCCTCCCTTTCTGACCATGCGAAGCGACGATGAGTCGGGAAATTTCGAGTGGATTCACATCGCCAACGAATTCGGCATCAAACCCTGGGCGGGATTGTTTTATCAGAACATTGATAGCGCAGAGGCAGCCGATCTCTCCAACCTGACCAATGCCGGACTTGCCACAGCAGCGATCCACGCCTTCAATGGCAGCTTCTTTTATTTCAACCACGGTGCGGGAAATTATCCGGACGCCACCGTCGCTGCGAACTTTGCCGATGGTACGGCCTGGCACACAACGAACAACATCCCGATCTCGGATTACGTCCTGCCGCACTATTACGAGTTTGGCTCGAATGTATTCCAGGGTCTTTCCAATTGGGGTGTTGAGTTCGTCGGTACACAGATGGAGCCCGGCAATGGCTACGGCGCGCCTTGGATCATGAACGGGCCGTTCCGTGAATACGAAACAGGCGGCAGCAGTTCCGGGTTGCCAATGTATTACGCCGACTTCATGACCGTCCCCGGTCACCCAGAGTTTGATGGACAGTTCTTCAACTGCGTCACCGAGATTCGTGACGATGCTGGATACGAGTGGTACCCAAATCTGGGGGATGTAGCGGGCACAATTGGAAGAGGAACGCGCCAGACCAAGCGTGCCCTGGACGGGATGCAGTTGGCGACGCTCTTTACCCACGGCTACTTCGTGAGCGGGAGTTGGGGAGCCTCTGCCCCAGCCAACTGGCGGGCCATCCTGCAAGGCATTATGAACAACCTGAGCGCTTACGAGGTGGAGCCTGTGACGATAGACTACGCCTGCCGCTACATCCGAGCGACTACAACGTCGAATATCACATCGGCCGCTTATAACACAAGCACAAACCAAGTGATAGCGAACTTCAGCGGCGCCACAGATATCCCGACCCGTTTTTATTTGTTTATGGATGGGGAAGGTTACGTGATGGTGGATGTGCCTAGCTTCACAGGGACGACCACCGTTAACTACATTATTCCTGGGCCGCTGGATCACATCGTTGTCAGCCCAAATCCAGCAACCGTGGTGGCTGGCACAACCCAACAGTTCAGTGCGGTAGGTTATGACGCCAACAACAACCCGATTCCGAATCTGACCTTTGCCTGGAGTGTTGTCAATGGAGGTGGGACCATCGACGTGAGTGGGCGTTTCACAGCCGGAGTTATTCCGGGAACCTACGCCAACACGGTCGTGGCGACGCGCAACGCTATCAGCGGGACAGCCAGCGTGACAGTGTCCGAGCCGGTGCTCCACCACTTTGAGTTCGCCACGATCGCCAATCCAAAGTATTTGAATGCGCCGTTCTCAATAACACTTCGCGCCCGCGACAACGCTGGCAACCTGGTGGTTGGCTACGCTGGGACGGTAGCGCTGACCGACTCGACCGGGACGGTCACGCCAACTTCGGTCGGACCTTTCGTAGGTGGGGCGTGGACTGGTCCGGTGACCATTGGCGCTACGGCAAGCAGTGCGACCCTGACGGCGACAGGTAGTGGAGTAACTGGGATAAGCAATACCTTCCAGGTGCTCGCCGCCCCGGTTTGCCCATGCAGCATTTGGGATTCCGGGACAACGCCCGCGAATCCCTTTAATGCAGACCCCAATGCTTTGGAGGTTGGAATGAAATTCCGCGCCGCCACAGATGGGTACATCACTGCCTTGCGCTTCTACCGGAGCGCATCCAACACGGGGACGGAATTTGTCGGGCACCTGTGGACAGCAGATGGGACGATGCTGGCGGAGGCAGTCTATCCAACCGGAACACCAGCCGGATGGCAGCAGGTCAACCTGGCTGCGCCTGTTCCGATCAGTTCAGATACAACCTATGTAGTTTCATATCATACAACAGCAGGCTATGCCGTTGACCGGCCTTACTTCACTGAAGGCAACCGGGCGTTATACGAACACCCGCCGTTGCGCGCCCTGGTAGACGGTGAGCAGGGCGGAAATGGTGTCTATAAATACGATAATACCGTGCCTGCTGGTGGTTCCCACTTCCCAAATGAAACCTATCAATCCAGCAATTACTGGACAGATGTGGTCTTCGAGACCGACCTGACCCCACCGGAAGTGTGTGTTGACGGGGACTGTATGTTGTGGGGTGACAGTTTTACTCCTTCTGATGTATCTTCGAATTCCGAGGCTGTCGAGCTTGGTGTTCGATTCCGCTCCAGCTTGGGGGGGTACATCACCGGCTTGCGCTATTACCGTGGCTCAGGTGACACAGTCGCACACCCGGGACACCTGTGGGCATCCAATGGCACCTTGCTTGCCTCGCTTACTTTTCCAGCCACGGCAACCGCAGGCTGGCAACAGGCGCTTTTCGACACGCCCGTACTGGTCCTGCCCAATCAAATCTACGTGGCTTCTTACCATACTTCAACCTCCTGGATACGAACGCTCAATTACTTCACCAGTGGGCGTGATAACCCGCCTCTTTATGCCTATTCCAGCACTGAGGCAGGCGGCCCGAATGGCTTGTATACTTATGGTCCCTCGCCCAGTTTCCCCAACGGCACATTTAATGCCTCCAACTACTGGGTGGATGTGCTCTTCAGGACACAGATTCAACAAGATACGACCGCCCCGAGCGTGGCATCCACCATTCCGGCGCCGAATGCGAATGGTGTTGATATCAACGCCGATGTTACTACCACATTCAGCGAGGCAGTAGATCCGGACACCATCGGCAATGCCACCTTTGAACTGCGTGGTCCAGCGAACGCCCTAGTAACGGCTACCGTCACATACGACCAGAACACCCATACCGCCCGGCTGAACCCAGCCAGCCCCCTTTCTTACTCCACAACCTACACTGCTGTAGTAAAGGGCGGGGTTTACGGTGTACATGATCTGGCGGGCAATCCAATGTACGGAGATTACACCTGGTCATTCACCACTCTGACCGAAGCACCCACCCTGGATCATTTTGGATTTTCGGCAATATCGAGCCCGCAGGTAACAGGCACACCTTTTGCGGTAACGATTACTGCCTATGATGACGGTAATAATGTGTTCACACCCTACAATGGCACAGTCAACTTGAGTGTATCCGCTGGAACCATCACGCCAGTCCAGGCCGGGCCTTTTGTAGATGGCGTCTGGAGTGGGTCGCTTACCATTGACTCAAGTGTGGAGTATTCCGACCTGGTCGTCACTGCTACCGATGGGGCTGTTGTGGGTCAAAGCAATTCCTTTGCTTTGCAGCTGCCGCCGGAACCGCCAGACTTTTACACTGTCACATCCGATTCATACCAGCAGGTGACAGGAGTTCCGTTTAATGTGACTGTCACTACTTATCCCGGGCTGACGATCAACGCTTGGGAGGACAACCACCAGTACCCGGTTCTGGCAACGACCATTGATCCGACAACGTTAATTCCTGGAAATCCTGGAGAGTCGGATGGACAGTGGACGGAGTTTCATTACATTCAGGGCCGCCCTTATCCGAGCGTGCTAGCCGGTACAAATGAAGAGAATTATGGTCTGCCGACGATGCGCTTCTATGCGGATGGGATTCCCAACGGTGAATACCAGGTGATTGCCAACCTGTATGATAACGCCCAGATGCGCTACTTCTACGGTTATACAATGGATAATCCCAAGGCTTATTCCATTGATGTTCCCGGAGGCGCTACCGGCACGCAGCATCGCGAGTACAGCCTGGGCAATATCACTATCACCAACGGGACCTTCAATATCTACGTTCGAGACGCCGATTGGCTGGGTGGGCAGGATTACAGATTCTTCGGCTGGGCATGGATCCGCCTGGTTCCGGTCTACGGCGACACAACCATCAACGCCTGGGAAGATAACCATCAGGACCCAGTCCTGACCACAACCACCAACCCTGCGGCTATCATTGGTACAGATGGCTTTTGGACAGAATTCCTCTATACACCCAGCCGACCATATCCAACCATCCTGGCAGGAGTTGACGAAGAGAACCACGGCTTGCCGACGATGCGATTCTATGCAGATGGCATACCCAATGGCACCTACCAGGTATTTGCCAACTTGTACGATAACGCTTCCATGCGCTATTACTACGGCTTTTCGGCGGGCAATCCAAAAGAGTTCTCCATCGACCTGCCAGGTGGCGCTACCGGCACGCAGCATCGCGAGTACAGCCTGGGCAACATCACCATCACCGATGGCACCTTCAATATCTACATCAGAGATGCTGACTGGTTGGGGGGAATGGACTATCGCTTCTTCGGCTGGGCATGGATTCGCCTAGCTTCAGCCGGTGTCGAGATGAGCTCCAGCTCAGCCACAATGCTTTTCGATGCTGACGGAGACGGCATTTACGGCGAAGCTGGAGATACTGTCAAGCAGCTCACCAACGGTGCGTTCACCATCTCTGCGCAGGAATCCACTCCGGGAACCGGTGTGGAAATTATTGCCACGGACAATGCTGGACGAACGGGGTCCAACCAGTACACTGTTACGACAACTAACCAGGCTCCGCAGGCAGTGGATGACACCTATACAATCGACGAAAATACTACCCTGACAGTTGCTGCCCCGGGTGTGCTGAACAACGATACTGATCCCGACAGCGATTCTCTCAATGCGATTGAGGTCAGCGGCACAACGCATGGCACGCTTGATCTCAATGCAGACGGCTCGTTCACGTACACACCATATTCCGGTTATTCGGGCGATGATACATTTACTTATAAGGCGAATGATGGGTATGAAGATAGTAACACCGCGACTGTTAGTATTTCCGTAATTCCAAACGAATACACTTTGACAATTGTCTCGGACCATGGTTTGGTGACAAAGACGCCCAACAAACCCACCTATCACTATCTCGATGTGGTAACTCTGAGCATGACGGCAGTTGACCCCGGTTGGACATTCACTGGCTGGAGCGGCGATGTGTTTGAGGATAAAGTCACAATCCTTGGTGATACTACAGTAACTGCCAATTTCGCTCTCAACCAGTACACCATCACCTTCGACAGCAATGGCGGTTCGCCAGTCGACCCGATCACCCAGGACTTTGGTTCAACGGTGACCGCCCCGGCTGATCCGACCAAGGCTGGTTACACCTTCGCAGGCTGGGATCCATCCGTCCCGGCGACCATGCCTCTGGGTGGAGCGGCCCTGACCGCGCAGTGGACGGTGAACCAATACACCATCACCTTCGACAGTAACGGCGGTTCAGCTGTGGACCCGATCACGCAGGACTTTGGTTCAGCAGTGACCGCCCCGGCTGATCCGACACGACTCGGTTACACCTTCGCAGGCTGGGATCCATCCGTCCCGGCGACCATGCCGTTGAACGGCGCGAACCTGACCGCCCAATGGACAGCCAACGAGTACACCATCACCTTCGACAGCAACGGCGGTTCGGCAGTGGCTTCGATCACGCAGGCATTCGGTTCATCGATCACACCGCCTGCCGACCCGACCCGGGCTGGCTTCACCTTTGCCGGTTGGGATCCAGCCATCCCGGCGACCATGCCGTTGGGCGGAGCCGCACTGACCGCCCAGTGGACAGCCAACGACTACACCATCACCTTCGACAGCAACGGCGGTTCGGCTGTTGATCCGATCACCCTGCCTTACGGCTCAGCGGTGACCGCCCCGGCTGACCCAACCCGACCTGGCTACACCTTCGCCGGTTGGGATCCATCCGTCCCGGCGACCATGCCGTTGGGTGGAGCAACCCTGACCGCGCAGTGGACAGTGAATCGATACACCATCACCTTCGACAGCAACGGCGGTTCAGCTGTGGACCCGATCACTCAGGACTTTGGTTCAGCAGTGACCGCCCCGGCTGACCCGACCAAGGCTGGCTACACCTTTGCCGGTTGGGATCCATCCATCCCGGCGACCATGCCTTTGGGCGGAGCGGCCCTGACCGCGCAGTGGACGGTGAACCAGTACACGCTGGCCTACACAGCTGGGACAGGCGGAACACTGACTGGTGAAGCATCACAGGTCGTTAACTACGGTGGAAACGGAACCCTGGTCACAGCCGTACCAAACACAGGCTACTATTTCGTGAGTTGGAGTGATGGTGTCTTGACCGTTTCCAGAACCGATGAGAATGTCACCGCCAATCTTTCCGTCACAGCCACCTTTGCCCAGGGTGCAGCAACCATCAAATTGATAGACAGTACGGGCGCAGGTATCGCTGGCGCAAGAGCGCAATATTATGATAAAGGCTGGAAAGACATCCCCGGCACCACCAACACCGAGGGAATGCTATCGGTTGCCATCCCTGGGCTGAAAGGAAGAGTCAACTTCAAAATCTACCACGCCGGGGCACAAATCCAAAAGACTCAGGACATTACAAGCAACCCCCTCGTCGTCTTCCAGACCAAAATGGTGACCCTCAAGCTGCTCAGTTCGACAGGCAGCGAGCTGACCGGCGGCGCGCAATACTATGCCGGCGGTTGGAAGCCCTTCGGCAGCGGCGCGACGACCACTGCGATGGAATTGCTCCCCTTGACTTACTCGTTCAGGGTCAGTTATGGCGGCGCACAGGTCAGCAAGAGTATCAACATCGCCACAACTCCGGACGTCGTCTTCCAGACCAAACTGGTGACCTTCAAGCTGCTCAGTTCGACAGGCAGCGACCTGACAGGTGGCGCACAATACTACATCGGCGGTTGGAAGACCTTCGGGAGCGGCACGACGACCACTGCGATGGAATTGCTCCCCGTGACTTACTCGTTCAGGGTCAGTTATGGCGGCGCACAGATCAGTAAGAGCATCAACATTGCCACAACCGCGAACGTCGTCTTCCAGACCGGCAGCGTACACTCAGACAGTGGAACCTGCACCCAGTATTACGCCGGCGGCTGGCGACCTTTCACTCAGGACATGGAATTGCTGCCTGTCGCTTACCCCTTCAGGTTCACCGGCTGGCCGCAAAAGACCTACACACTTACCTCAGGAATTGTCAATCACATCCACTGAAAACAATCTTCCTGAACATCGTTCCTTTCTAAATGAAAAGTTCCCCGGATCCAGGGGAACTTTTCATACATGCCAATAAGCAACTGATGATCGTTCAAAATTTAGTAAAGCCAGCGACCGAATGGGATATTCTTCCGCCTGGGGAAATTTTATGCGCTGGGGAATTGTTTCCCAGCAAGATTTCATTAAATAGCACTGCTCTTCTCCTGTTCTTTTGGTAATTAATCAATCTGAGATGCAACTTATAGTAAAATATTCTTTGCCGGGGCGATGGCGGAATCGGCAGACGCAACAGACTTAAAATCTGTCGTTGGCAACAACGTGAGGGTTCGACCCCCTCTCGCCCCACTTTTCATCATGTCATTGCGAGACGGAGCTCGTCCGTCGAAGCAATCTTCTCATGACAGGAGATTGTTTCGCCCCTTGCAGTCGCCCGCAATGACATTCTCATCACAAGTCATGCCATGTATTTCACACGTCAGCAACTCGAAGAGATAGAAGACCGCGGTCTTGCACCTTATGGGATGAGGAGCAAGGACACAAAGGGGCGCGCCTACCTCGATACCGAGCCGGAATATCGGACCGCATTTCAACGAGACCGTGATCGCATCCTGCATACGACCGCCTTTCGCCGCCTCGAATACAAAACCCAGGTCTTCATCAATTTCGAAGGAGACCACTTCCGCACCCGCCTCACCCACACGCTTGAAGTGGCGCAGATCGGGCGGACGTTTGCCCGCGCCCTGGGCGGAAATGAAGATCTCGTCGAGGCGGTTTGCCTTGCGCATGACCTCGGGCATTCCCCCTTCGGCCATTCCGGCGAAGTCTCTCTCGCGCGGCTCATGAAGGACTTTGGCGGCTTCGACCATAACAGGCAATCCCTGCGCATCGTTACCGAACTCGAACAGCGTTACCCCGAATTTCCCGGCTTGAATCTCACCTGGGAGGTACGAGAAGGGATGGTGAAGCACGAATCGGAATACGACGTCTCTGACGCACGCGACTACAATCCCGACCTGCGAGGCAATCTTGAGACACAGATCGCAAATGTCGCCGATGAGCTTGCATATACCACGCACGATCTCGACGACGGGCTCCGCTCCGGGATGATTTCCACGCAAATATTGGAAGGCGTTGCCTTGTGGGAGATTCTTCGCGAAACCTATAACTGGCGCGGGCCTTTCCTGAGCGACATGGACCGCCACCGCATGATCCGCCATCTTGTGGGTTTACTCGTCACGGACCTGGTCAAAGCCACCGATGCGCGATTGAAAGAAAGCAAGATCAACTCGGTAAAAGACATCCAGAAGATGAAACACAACGTTGTTGGGTACAGCGAAGAAATGCAGAGACGGAACCGCGAATTGAAGGATTTGCTTTACAAGAAATTGTACAGGCACCATCGCGTCGTCAGGATGCAGGTCAAGGCGGAACGCATTATCTCGGACCTTTTTAATGGATACCGAACGGAACCAGCCATCCTGCCAGACCATGTGCAATTTTTCATCGAAAAGCGGGGGCTGGAACGTACGATTTGCGATTACATCGCCGGCATGACCGACCGTTATGCCATCGAAGAACACCAAAAATTATTCAACCCCAACGAGAAACCATAGCAGGTTTTTGTTTCATCAGGGGGAACTCCGGATCAATGTTCCCCCGCGATTCAATGAAAGGAGACGCAATGACCCCACCAAATTATTTAACCCCTGAAGGCGAGGCCAAACTCAAAGCCGAACTTGAAGAATTGAAAGGACCGCGTCGCGAGGACCTGGCAAAACGCCTGCGCTCCGCCATCCAAATGGGCGACCTTTCGGAGAATGCCGATTACCACAAGGCGAAAGAGGACCAGGGGTTTCTGGAAGGCCGCATCAAGGAGATCGAAGCCATCCTGAGAAATTCCGTCCTGATCGAAAAATCAAGCACTGATTCGGTGTCCATCGGCTCGCACGTGACCATCCAGGAGGAAGATTTCGATCCGGAGACCTATCACATCGTCGGTCCCGCCGAGGCGGATCCTCGCAAGGGAAAGATATCGCACGAATCTCCCATCGGAATTGCGTTAATGGACAAAAAGGTGGGGCAGATAGCGGAAGCGGAAACCCCCGGCGGGAAGATCAAGGTCAAGATCATCAAGATCGAATAGGCGGCGATAAAAACCCGCTCGTTTACGAGCGGGTTTTTATCTCATCCCTGACGGGGCCAGATCGCAAGTTCGAGCGTCACCCGCTCGAAGAAACTGCCATCGGGAAGAACGCCTTTCCCGTATTCGATATCCACGATGGTTGCAAGCAATTGAAGCGTCGCGGTCTCAAGTAAAATTTGAGCCTGGGGTTCCATCATCACAAGTTCTCCCTTGGGTTCGAGGCGGGAACGAATACCGGGATCCGCAAAGGCATGGCGGGACATCAACACCTTTGTTGCGGTCTTGATATCATTCTTATCGAACAGCCATATTTCAAGCGCGGTCACTTTCTTTGGTTCCCCGACACCGATGATCTCGGAAACGCCAACCCCATACTCGCCCAAGAACTCGCCGGAACCAGTATCGATGCTGAATGACTCGTCATAGAGATCGTCCCCCAGGACATATGTGGTCATGGTTTGGGTGATGGGCGGAGCCAGTCCCATCTCTTCAAAATTCGTCTTCGCGGCCGTACGACTGATCTCCGTGGCTTGCATGGTGACCGTTACTTCGCCGGATCCGCGTTTACGGAATAAACGGAACATATAGAATCCCGCCGCCAAGGCAACTCCTAGAACCAGCAATATGCCAATTCCAATTAATACAAGCCGAAGCCAACCGGGAGTCGGATTCGGCTCCTCCGTCACAGGCTGTTCGCCCCGTGCCTTGATCTCATCTGTAACTGCCTGCCCGAATTCTTGAATAAGAGAAGAGGGCAAATAACCGGGATTATTTTGAACGACTGCAAAAGCATTTTGCGCCTCGGTACCAAGCCCGATCCAACGGTCCGCCGCCAAAGCCGCGCTTTTGTTGATGCTATAGGAGTCGATCGCCATCCGCATATAATCCTCCCTCAAATCCTGGCGAAGGTAATACGGGGTGGCATTCACAAACTCCACTGGCGCGATCCACCAGCCAATCACTAACCCAAGCCCCAACCCTAAAATAAACAGTACGATCGGCAGTATGGGGATTTTCTTCAGGAATGCGACGATGAATTGCATATCTGACTCCTTCGCTCGTATGCTATGGCTCGATTATACAACGTAAACCAAACCTCCTGCATGGCAGATGTATTACCTCCAAATCGACGGCGAAATTCGGACCTACGCCTCGCGCCCGCCCTCCACTTTTCATGCCGCCCTGAATCTTCCGCCTCCCTGATCATTCCCCCGCGAGCAGGAGCGAAGGCATATCATGCGTTTTCGGGAACGACCACTTCCAGCGGGAATATCTCGGAACAATTCGTGCATTGCGCTTCACGTTTATTGGCGATCACCAACAAGCCCTTACACTTCGGGCACGGCACGGCCAGGGGTCTTTTCCAGGTGGTGAAATCACAGTTCGGATAATTGGCACAGCCGTAAAAGGTGCGTCCTTTCCGGGTTCTGCGCTCCACCATCTCGCCGCCGTCCTTCGGACACGCAACCCCGATCTTCTCAAGCCACGGCTCTGTGTAACGGCAATTTGGAAAATTCGAACAGGAGATGAACTTTCCGAATCGTCCATAACGAATGACCAACTCGCCCCCGTCATCTGGGCATTTCCTGCCGATCGGCTCCGGCTCGGACTTTGAAACAGGTATTTCAGCCTGAGCCTTTTTCACATCCGCAGAAAATGGTTCATAAAATTCGCGGATCGCATCCGTCCAGGGCATTTCGCCTTCCGCGATCTTATCCAGGTCCTCTTCCATATGCGCGGTGAAACTCAGATCCACCACTTCGGGGAAGTATTGCGCCATAAGGTCATTGACCTGAATGCCGATCTCTGTGGGCACAAGCCGCTTCTCTTCACGCACGGCATAACCGCGTTGCTGAATCGTGGAAATCGTTGGCGCATAAGTGGAGGGACGGCCGATACCGTTCTCTTCAAGCGCCTTCACCAGGGAGGCTTCACTATACCGCGGAGGCGGCTGCGTGAAATGCTGTTCAGGGATCAACCGGATCAATTCCTGCTTCTGTCCCTCCTCCACGCCTCTGGGGATCTTGACATCCTCTTCTTCGTCCTCCGCGCGCGCATCTTCATTCTTTGATTCCTGATACACGACCAGGAAACCCGCAAATTGAACCTCGGAATGCGAAGCGCGCAGGAGATATTCATGGCTTTGCGATTTTCCAGTGACCTCTACCTGTAATGTATCAAAGACCGCAAACGCCATCTGGGAGGCGACAAACCTCTGCCAGATAAGTTGGTACAACTTGAACATCGCCGGCTCCAGAAACGGTTTCACCTTCGCCGGGTCGCGCATGACAGACGTCGGGCGGATGGCTTCGTGAGCCTCCTGCGCACCTGCCGTTTTGGTCTTGTAAACAGGCGCCTCACCGGGCAGATACTCCGAGCCGTATTTTTCCATCACATATTCACGCGCTTCGTTCTGTGCCAAGGCCGAGACATTGGTCGAATCCGTGCGCATGTATGTGATCAAACCGGTCGAACCGCCCTCGCCGACGTCCTGCCCTTCATATAAACCCTGCGCAAGAGCCATTGTCCGTTTTGCCGTAAAGCCAAGCTTTTTGGACGCCTCCTGCTGAAGGGTCGATGTCGTGAATGGGGCGGAGGGTTTTTGCCGTTTTTCACCGCGCTTGACCTTTGAGATCTCGTATGCGGAGGTTTCCATATCCACCAACACCGGGTCAACTGCCTCCCGATTCGTGAGCTCGGGTTCTTTGTCGTCGATGCGCACAAGTTTGGCGACGAACGATGATTTTAGTTTTTCAGCCTTGAATTCGCCGTGGATCGACCAATATTCGACGGGTTTGAAATCCTCGATCTCCCGCTCGCGATCGACAAGAAGACGGAGCGCGACCGACTGCACACGTCCCGCAGAGAGCCGCCCGCGGACTTTTTCCCAGAGAACCGGGCTGATGCTGTAACCAACCAGGCGATCCAATACGCGGCGAGCCTGCTGGGCATTGACGAGATTCATATCGATACTGCGCGGATGAGAAAACGCCTCTGAAACCGCAGGCGCAGTGATCTCATGGAACACGACGCGCTTTGCCCTTTCCGGTTCGATGCCCGCCGCTTCCATTAGGTGCCATGAGATCGATTCACCTTCACGGTCGGGATCGGTTGCGAGATAGATCTCCTCAGCTTTCTTCGCCAATTGCTTGATCTCTTTGACAACTTCCTTCTTTTCGTTTGGCACGCGATACTTCGGCTCAAAGTTATTGTCAACATCGACGGATAATTGCGATTTCAACAAATCTCGCACATGCCCCACAGAAGCACGGACGGTGAATCCCTTACCGAGAAAACGCCCGACCGTTTTTGCCTTGGCGGGCGACTCGACGATCACAAGTTTCCCTTCGCGCACCTCCACCTTTTCCGGTTTTTCCGGCGGAGTCAAACCAACGTGGGCGTCCGTTTTGCCCATGCGAAATAATTTTGTGCCGCAAACGGGACATACCCCGGTCGTGACCGCAGAACCCTTGGCGTTGAATCCAGCTACAGGGTCTTTTATTTCCCGTTTTGTCTTGCATTTCATACAATAGGCTTCCATCTAAATTCCTCCAGCATATCCCTCATTCAGTCTTGTAATAAATGAGAGTCAGACTGCCATACATAAAAGATCCCGCAAGGTTAATCCTTACGGGATGGACATTCTACAGCAATATCCCGATTTTTGGCAAACGCTTTTTTCTTCAGCCCGTTCGTGGTTTCAGGTTACAGATATTTTTCCTGTCGATGCTTCTTCAAATGCTCGACAACATCCTTTACCTTTTGCGATTGGTCTGTCTTGCAGATCAGAAGCGCATCGCCTGTATCTATTATGATCGTGTCGTCCACACCGATGGTGACTATCAATCGGTCTGAACCGCTATAGACAAGTGTGTTGTTCGTTTCGAGCGCAAGGTGCGACGTTGCATTGGTGGCGATATTTCCATTCATATCCGGCAGCAGCACTTCGAACAAGGATGACCAAATGCCCACATCGCTCCAACCCAAACCGCCCGCGGGGAGGACTGCTACGCGTTCCGCTTTTTCCATGATGCCATAATCCACAGTCTCGGTTTTCAAATCCAGCCATTTTTCCTTGAGGGATGCATCAAAATCGCTCCTTCCCCAGCGACTCCCAATAAATTCAAGCGTTTCATGCAATCGGGGCATCTGTGTCCGAATCTCAGCCAATATCGCGTCCGTCCGCCATATGAACATGCCGCTGTTCCACGAATGATCGCCGGAATGCAACAATTGCTGAGCCGTTTTTTCACTTGGTTTCTCTTTAAAACTCTTAACTTCATACACCGGATACTTATATCCGCCATCCAAAGGTAACCCTTGTTGGATGTATCCAAACGCAGTTGATGGAAGAGTTGGCGTGATCCCAAGAGTGACCAGATAACTGCGATCCGCTACTTCGAATGCCGCTTTCAAAAGGTAATGGAACAGATCCACATTACGAATAAAATGATCCGAGGGCAGGATCGCCATCGAAGCCGTTGGGTCGCGTTTCTGCAGAGCCATCGCGGCCAGCCCGACCACCGAAGCCGTCCCACGTGGGGCGGGTTCGATCAAATAATTTTCATCGGGAAGTTCAGGAGTCTGACTCTTCATCTCCCTGGCCTGCTCTTCCACGGTTACAACGAGGATACGCTCCGGCGGAAACAATCCTTCCAGTCTCTTAACCGTGCTTTGAAACAGGGTCTCCTGGCCGATCAACGGCAATAATTGTTTTGGTCTTTCCCTTCGTGAGAGGGGCCATAAACGGGTCCCGCCGCCGCCGGCCATGATGACTGCATAGGCATGCGTTAGATCAAAAGCCATTCATCTCTCCTAAAGATTGTAGTTCGATGGTTCTTCCCGAACCGCCACGTAATTCATCCCGCCCACCTGACGCACCATGCCCTTCAATTCCATCATGGCGAGCGCCGCGGATATTTTTTCGATGGGCAGGTTTGCTTGATTGCGGATCTCATCCACGTGCAAAGGTTCACTGCCGAGCGCGTTCAGTACAAGCGCCTCGGTTTCATCAGACGGTAAGACCTTCCGCGCCGATTTATGTTCGCCCATACGCGTAAGATCGAGCGCCTGCATCAGGTCGGCTGGAGTCAACAACGACTGTGCGCCTTTCTGGATCAAACGGTTCGTCCCCTTGCTTTGCGGCGCTAAAATACTGCCCGGCACGGCAAAAATCTCCCGTCCCTGTTCTGCGGCGAATTCCGCCGTGATCAATGCGCCGCTTGTCTCTGCCGCTTCGACAACGACCACAGCAAGCGATAAACCTGAAATGATGCGATTGCGGGGCGGGAAGTTCGAAGCGTCCGGCGGGGTGCCGACGGCGTAATCGCTGACGATCGCGCCGCGTTCCATCATCTGCTCGGCGAGTCCGCGATGCTCCGGCGGGTAGATCTTGTCCACGCCCGAGCCGAGGACCGCCATCGTCCGCCCGCCCGCTTTGAGCGCGGCTTGATGCGCTATCGCATCCACACCCCGCGCAAGCCCGCTGATGACGGTGATCCCATTAGCGGCGAGATACGAAGCGATTTCCTCCGTCACTTGTCTTCCGTAAGGCGTGACTTTGCGCGTTCCGACAATCGCCACCGCATACAAATCATCCATCAAATATTCCCCGCGGATGTAGAGAACGGGCGGCGGCTGATCGATCTCCTTCAAGCGGGCTGGATATTCATCATCCATCCAGGTGAGGATTTTGATTCCCTGCGCCTCGATCTTCGCCCAAGCCTGATCCAGATCGATATCCTTCCTAGCCCCGATGACTTTCTCGGCAAGTTTTGCACCCAAACCCGATTCGACCAATTCAGACGCATCTGCATTCCATGCGGAGGCAAGGTCGCCAAAATGCGCGATCAATCCCTGCATTCTTACGGCGCCGATGCCTTTGATGAGGTTGAACCCGATCCAATATTTCTTATCGTCCATGGCTTGGAAATTGTATCATTCCCCAATTCGTTTTTTAATTTTGCCTTTAGATCAGCCCCTCGATAAGGTGGACTATCATCGTTTTCTCCTCCATATTGACCTGAAGGATCACATCCGGGATGGCGGGAAGAAGGATTTCCTTTCCATCTTCCTTTAATACAACATAGACGTCGTTTGCGCCGGTCTCGAGCACCTCGTGCAAAACGCCGAGTTTGCCGCCTTCATCCGTCGTCACGGTCAGGCCGATCAACTGGTGTTTGTAAATTTTTCCTTCGGGCAACGCCGGGACTTCACTGGATTTGACATACACCCATTGATTGCGAAAACGACCCGCCGCTTCGGGCGAGTCAGACCCGCGAAGTTTGACCAGCAGCCCGGTCCCGTGGACGCGGGCGGAGCCAATCGTGAAACTGGCGTGATCTTCACCTATGTAAACCTTGCGCCCGGGTTTGATCCGATCCGGAAAATCGGTGTGCAGGTCCATAATGATCTCTCCGTTCACCCCATGCGGACGCCGCAGAAAACCGATCGCCAAATAAATAGACTCGCCTTTTGGCGAGCCTGTTTTTTCTTCAGCCATTGTCAGGAGGGTTCCGTCACATCCAGCGTGGCTTGCTTGCCCTGGCGTTCCGACGCGACCCGCAACAAGGCACGGATGGAATTCGCCACTTTTCCACCCTTGCCGATCACGCGCCCCATATCTTCCTTGGCGACGCTCAACTCGATGCGAGGGCGGTTGCCGTTGGACTGGGTAACGATTACATCTTCGGGGTGATCCACAAGGGATTTGGCGATATATTCGATCAGGTCTTTCATATTCACCTTGTAATCGACCCCAAAGGTCTCAATGACCTTTGGGGTCTTGTTGATTATTTACTTGCGCGTCTTGACCGGCGCGGCGCGTTTGGCTTCCGCGGCGGTGGCTTCCTCGAGGAGGAGATCCAACGTCTCGCCTTTCTTGTAGCGTTCGAATCGCTCAAGAGTTCCGGCGGTTTTCAGGATCTTTTCCACCGATTCGGTCGGCAGGGCGCCGTGATTCATCCAGCGGTAGATGCGCTTCTCATCCAATTTGATCGTGGCGGGTTCAGTTCGCGGGTTATACACGCCAAGAATCTCTAAAAAACGACCGTCACGCGGGGATTCCTTGTCCGCGGCGACGATGCGGTACGTGGGTTGACCTCGAAGGCCAATACGACGTAAACGAAGACGAACCATTTTAAACTTGCTCCTTTAGTTTTTTTGATTACATTCCAGGCAGGCACGAGAGGGTTGTGTGCGGGCTGGAATTGCGGGGTGTATTTTACCAGAAGAAACCGGCAATGGATGACTCACTTGCCCATTCCTGAAAAACCCGAGGCGCCTCTTAAAACCATTGACTTTCCAATGAAAATGAGTATTCTAGATTTATTCGGGCAGGGCAAGACAAGAACTCAGGTGCCCGGGATCCAAAAAAGGAGATTAGAAATGGCTCAACCCAAGAAATACCTCCTCACGCCTGCCGGAGGCGGAGCGCCTGTTTGGTACACGGAGTACACCCTGCCTCCCAATGCGCGGAACAAAGGGCTGAAGGACATCGCCCGGGAACAATTAGGCGACGAGAAACTCTTCGTCAACATCCTGAGAAAAATCGGACCGGAAAATAACCAGGGAATCAAATGGTACGATGAGATCATCCCCAAGGACCGCATTGACCCCAACTGGACCTTCCTCCTTCCCCCGGCGGCATCCGGAGCAGATTTGGGGAAATTCAAGATCAAACAGCGAATGGCCGTCCGCACATCTCCGAGGATCGAGGCGGGGAATGTCTTCTTTGAAGGTCCCGTCGAAACGGAATATACCTACAAGAAAAGTTCAAAATTCACAGATGCCAACGGGCTGGTCTGGGTGGACGTCACCCAATCGAATATTCCGCGCAAGGTCAGCGGTGCGACCTATTGGATGTGTGTCCGTGAAGGAAATATCGCCCGCACAGACCCGGTGGTTTAGAACGCAAGATAGTCACTACGGTCGTCCGCCACGCCGCCGATAAAAAATCATCCCGCAGCTTCGGTCATCCCCGACACGGGATGATTTTTTCCCAGGACATTTCAGGGATATAATTTTCATTGTCCCGGTTTGCTGTTGGGGACAACGCCTCTCTCAAAGGAAAGGAAGTCGAAATGAAAAATTCTTACCGCCTGTTTCTTCTATTTACCTGCCTGAGTCTGGTTTTGTCCTCCTGCACTATTGGTGGCGGCGCGACCGAAGTTCCGGCTGAGAGTCAAATCCAGATTCTGCAGGCAACAGCCACCCTGTCGCTTACAGATAAAGTGGCGATCGAACTTTCCGCCCAGGTGGACACGACAACCCAATACAATACTGTCGGGCAGATCGTTAAATTCAAATACATTGTGAGAATGGCAAAAAATGACAGCGCGGACATTCAACCCAACATCGCATTTACCGGAGCCACTCCCGTCTGCCCCGCAATAAATTCGATCGGCAACCTGAATGACCGGTTCGATGCCGGGGAAAGCATGGACTGCACGTTCGATTATCCGCTGACGCAGGCGGATCTCGATAAGGCATCGGTCTCGAACGTGGTGACCGTCAATATTTACACCGTCAACTCGAACACGGTGACAACAACGGTCCCCACCGTCCCCTCAAAACTTCTCACGCTGACTAAGATTGCAGACCCGGCAAGTTATTATCAAACCGGTCAAACCATCAAATTCAATTACACCATCAAGAACAGCGGTTCGAACCAGTTGAGTCCCGGTCCATTCACTATCACGGATTCAGGGATCAACAACAATACGCCGTTCACATGCGGTGATGCGAATGCCATTCTCGCCCCCGGCGCGACCCTGACCTGTTCAGCGACATATACTGTCACCTCCGCCGACATGAATGCCGCATCGGTCGCAACCGTGGCAACGGCTGCGGGAGGCGGAGCAAATCCTTCAGCGCAGGTTTCCGTGACGATAAACAAGACTTCGCCGCCTGCGCTCACCACAGGTTCGACCATCCAGCATAAGGTAAGCAAAGGCGAATGGTTGTGGCAGATCGCCCGGTGTTATGGAGCCGATCCCGCAAAGACGGTCGCAGCGAACCCGCAGATTCCGAATCCCGCAAAGATCAAGGAAGGCATGATCGTCACAGTCCCCAATATTGGGAGCAATGGAAAAATAAATACGCCGCCATGTGCCGGTTTGCATCTCGTCCAATCCGGAGACACTTGGAACTCCATCGCCACGAAATACAACGTAGACCTGGGTCTTCTCCAGATTGCCAATGGAAATCTTTTGACCCCAGGGAAGGAAATCAAGATTCCGTTCTACACATTCGGGCTGAATCTTCCCACACCTGGAGCTTCTCCCATCATCACCCCCGGTGCGACCACCCCCGCCCCATCCAGCAGTTTGACATTGACGGTGACAGCCTCCCCCAATACGTACAACCAGGCGGGCCAGGCAATCACATTTACATATACCATCAAAAACAGCGGCACGACCACGCTGGGTCCCGATCAATTCAGGGTAACGGACGGGCTCGTAAGCGCCGGCGCTTTTGATTGCGGTCAAAGGACCACTCTTTCTCCCGGGGCAACCACGTTTTGCACTGCCACATATACCATTACACAGGATGTGGTCGATAACGCCTCAGCCGTGACGAGTAATGCCTCGGCCTCAGGAGGCGGCATTACCTCTCCTGCAGTCGTTACAACGATTACGAAAGCCGTATCATTGTTGACCCTGACGGTATCTGCCAACCCAACAACATATAACCAAGCCGGGCAGACAATAACCTTCACCTATACCATCAAGAACAGCGGAACGACAGCGCTGGGTCCCGATCAATTCAAGGTCACGGACGGTCTTGTCAGCACGACTCCCATCAACTGTGGGAACGCGGGCACCACCCTGGCGCCGGGTACAACCACGTTCTGCAATGCCAACCTCACGATTACACAGGACATGCTCGCTGCGAACGCGATCACAAGCAATGCAACCGCATCAGGCGCCGGCGTGACGTCCCCGGCTGTAGTCACGACCATTACGAAACAATGAGAAGGAGTTCTCTCATGCCCGTACCGCTTCCTCGTGCAAGGGTAAAAAAGAGCCAAACATGGAATGCCGAAAGCGTCTTTGCCTCCCCTGAGGCGTTCGACGCAGAAGTGAAAAGCCTGCTTGAAAGTCTTCCCGATGCCAGGAAATTTCAGGGTCATCTCGGCAACAGCATTGACACATTCCTCGAAGCGATGAAGACAATGGATGTACTCGACCAACGCTCATCGAGAGTCCGCGTGTATGCCAACTTGTCCAACGCAGTGGATGCGAACGATGAGCTCGGCGCGGCGATGAACGGCAAAGCCATGTCCGCACTTGCGCAGGTGGGAGCTGCTGTCTCTTTCCTGGAACCGGAACTGCTCGCCATCGGTGAAGCCAAACTACGCGGATGGGTGGACAGCGACCCTCGCATGAGGCTATATGACTTTTTCTTCACCGACCTGTTCCGCAAACAGGCGCACGTCCGCAGCGCTGAAGTGGAGGAACTCATGGGCATGCTTCGCGACCCGTTCGGGGCGATCCGTTCGACAGCGGGCGCAATAGCCAATGCCGATTTCAAATTCAAACCTGCCAAAGACAGCAAAGGCAACAAACTCGAGCTGACCCAAAGCACAAAAAATGCACTCATGCATGCATCCGACCGCAAGGCAAGGCAAACCGCATGGGAAAATTACAACGACAAATATCTGGAATTCAAAAACACACTGGCAGGCAACCTCGCCGCTTCGATCAAATCCAATGTCTTCAACATGAAGGCGCGCGATTTCAAATCCTCGCTCGAAGCGACTCTTTTCAACGGCAATGTGCCCGTGGAGATGTTCCACAATCTGCTCAACATCTTCCAGAAGAACCTGCCCATGTGGCACAAATATTGGCGCATCCGCCGCAAGGCACTGGGCGTGAAGGTTCTGCATCCCTACGATATTTGGGCGCCGCTCACCACCAAGAAACACAAAGTCCCCTTTGAAACCGCCGTGGATTGGATCTGCGAAGGTCTCGCACCCATGGGCGATGAATATGTGAACGTGATGCGCAAAGGCTGCCTTGAAAACCGCTGGGTGGATCGAGCTCCCAATGCCGGAAAACGAGAAGGCGCCTTCTCGACACGCGTCCCCAGCGACACGCATCCCTTCATTATGATGAGCTACACCGACGACATCGGCTCGATGAGCACGCTCTCACATGAACTCGGTCACTCCATGCATGCCTGGTACGCCAGCCGCGCCCAGCCAATGATGTACTATCTTTATCCCTCCATCGTTGCAGAAACCGCATCGAATTTCAACCAGGCAATGACCCGCGCTCATTTGCTCAAAACGAAAAGGGATAAATACTTCCAGATCGCGTTGCTTGAGGAAGCGATGAGCAACTTCCATCGTTACTTCTTCATCATGCCGACGCTCGCCCGCTTCGAACTTGCGACTCACGAACGCGCCGAAAAGGGACAGCCTCTCACCGCCGACTACATGAACAACCTGATGGCGGACATTTTCAGCGAAGGATACGGCGGCGAAATGAACGTGGACCGAGACCGGGTCGGCATTACCTGGGGAACCTTCACCACGCATCTCTACATCGACTATTACTCGTTCCAGTACGCGATCGGAATCTCCGCCGCAAACGCCATCGCCAAACGCGTGCTGGATGGTGTCCCCGGCGCCGCGCAGGATCACATCAACTTCCTCAAGACGGGTTCGTCCATGTCGCCCATGGATGTGTACAAGACTGCCGGGATCGACATGACCTCCTCCCAACCCATCGAAGAGGCGTTCACAGTCCTCGAAGAATACATTGACCGTTTGGGTGAATTGACAAGTTAACAACCAGGCTCCAAAATCTTCTAGGTCTGAAAGACTTCGAAGAATTTTCATCTTGACAAATAGACAAACTTCTATATAATAACCGTATGAAAGTCGACCCGGTCCTCTTCGCCAAAGCCATCGCAGACGAAACCCGTCAAAGAATCATGAGCGAGTGTTGCTGTTGTGAACTCTCGGTCAGTGGCATCGTCGAAAAGATCGGCTATTCCCAGCCGACCATCTCGCATCACCTCGCCATCCTGCGCGATGCAGGCTTGGTTAATGTGCGCGAAGAAGGCAAGCAAACGTTCTACACCCTCAACCAGGAGCGCATCGCATTCTGCTGCGGGCAGATCATGGTCAAGTTCGCGCCAGAATCGGTTGCCACTGAAAACCTGTTGAAAACCATCAAGGCATAACCGGGATACGTCCACGGCCGGGACGATCCCGTTTTTTGCGGCAAAAATGATAGATAAACTTCTATATGAAAGGAGAAACCCCATGAACGAATTACCGGTCGTCCAGTGTTGTGATGGTGAATGTGAAGGCGGCAGCTGCGGTTGCGGCTGTTGCTAATCTAGGTAACTCTGCTTGCCTCCCGGCAGGCAGAGAGAACTTGTTGACGAAAAAATTTTTACTGGTATTCATAGACAACTTTCTATCAAAAAGGAGAAACAATGACAGAATCACCCACCCCCATCCATGCTACTGTCCGCGAACATTATGCCGAGCGGATTAAGAGCAGCGCCTCGTGCTGCGGCGACAGTTGCTGCTCCACCGACAGCAGACTCTACCCTGTGGATTTGCTTGCCACGATCCCAGCCGATGTATCAAACACCAGCTACGGCTGCGGCGACCCGATCACATTGGCTGCCCTCCAACCCGGCGAAATCGTCCTTGACCTTGGCTCCGGCGCAGGACTCGATTGCCTATTGGCTGCCCAGAAAGTTGGCGAGACAGGACGCGTGATCGGCGTAGACATGACTCCCGAGATGATCGATCGTGCCCGGGCAAATGCGAAGCGCGTCAACGCAACGAACGTTGAATTCCGCCAGGGGTATCTCGAGAATCTGCCCGTCGAAACTGGCATGGTTGACGTCATCATTTCGAACTGCGTCATAAACCTCTCGCCAGACAAGGAAAAGGTCTTCACCGAAGCATTCCGTGTGCTCAAACCCGGCGGCAAACTCGCCGTCTCAGATATCGTCACCGATGGCGAACTGCCCGAACTCGTCAGAAATAGCTTGAGCGCCTGGGCAGGCTGTGTGGCTGGCGCAGTCGAAGCCAAAGAATATATCGCCATGATGGAAGCGGTCGGCTTCACAGATATATCGATCAAGCCCGTCTTCTTCGATAAGGAAACCGTGGATGGAGCTTTGGATGAAATGAAACTGGATGTCACTGAATATCCACGAGATGCTATTTACAAAGCGGTGTACAGCGCCAAGATCACGGCATATAAACCTGCTTAATTTCCACCGAAAAAACGGGCAGACTTGGTCTGCCCGTTTTTTCGTTTAATCATGATTTCCCTCATCTTGACAGTGCAAAGTTTCGGAGGTAAAAACAAACCGACCAGTCGGTTTTATTCCGTTAAAGGACCGGCGAGGTTTTGAAAGATATAAATGCAACAGCGAAGCGAAGAAACCCGTTCAAAGATCATGGCATCCGCGATCAATCTGTTTTCCAGCCGCGGGTACAATGCCGCCAGCGTGGACGACATTTGTGCCGATGCAGGCATCAGCAAAGGCGCGTTCTATCATCATTTCAAGACCAAACAAGAGCTCTTCCTCGCATTGCTCGACGGCTGGTTGAAAACCATCGATAACGCCATCGAAGCCTCAAAGGATAAGACCGTCCCTGAGACGTTCATGCAGATCACAGAGGCTTTCCCCTATATTTTCGCAACTGCAAACGAAGGCTTGCCCATGTTCCTCGAATTTTGGCTGCAAGCCAGCCGAGATGAAAAGATCTGGCAGGCAAGCGTCAAGCCCTATCGGCGCTATCACAAATACTTCACCGATCTGATCAAAAAAGGTGTGGATGAAGGTTCGTTCGTCGAAGTAAATCCTGAGTTGACCTCGCGCATGATCATCTCTACCGCCATGGGCTTGTTGCTGCAAAGCCTGATGGATCCCAAAGGCGCGAAATGGGAAAAGGTCGCGCGTGACAGCACGACCATGTTGGTTGAAGGTATGTTGAAGAAATAGGAAAGTTATATGTGGTTAGTCACTGGCGCAACGGGACACGTAGGAAACGTCCTCGTTAGAAAACTTTTGGAGCGTGGGGAAAAGGTCCGGGCGTTGATCCTGCCGGGCGAATGCCGCGAACCCATTTCGGGATTAAGAGTCGAGGCGGTGGAAGGCGATGTCATGAACGCCGATGCAGTCTTCGAATCCATGCGGGGCGTGAAAGGCGTCTTCCATCTTGCGGGTGTGATCTCGATCATGCCGGGACCCAATCCGCATGTGAGAAAAGTCAACGTGGAAGGGACGAAGAATGTGATCCGCGCGGCGATTGAACATGGAAAGAAGTTGATCTACACCTCGTCCATTCATGCGATCCAACGCGTGGAAGAAGGCGTGATCGACGAAAGTGTGCCGTATGACATGAACAATCCGTATGGCGCATATGACCGCTCGAAAGCAGAAGCAACTCTCGAGGTATTGAACGCGGCTCAAACCGGACTGGATGCCGTAGTGACTTGCCCAACCGGCGTGATCGGTCCGTATGATTTTCGCGGATCGATGATGGGGGCGGTCATCCACGATGCGGCGACGGCAAGACCTACCCTTTACGTGGACGGCGCTTATGATTTTGTGGATGTGCGCGATGTGGCAGAGGGTTTGATCTCTGCCGCCGAGAATGGCAAGCGCGGCGAAAGTTATATTTTATCGGGGCAAAAAATTTCTGTGCGGTATTTGCTCGAGACCGTGCGGGAAATCACCGGTAGAAATTTCTTCCAAATGAAAATTCCATTCGACCTTGCTAAATTTGCGGCGATCTTCACGCCGATGTATTACCAACTTGCGCATGAGACGCCGCGCTTTACGCCGTATTCGCTGGAGGTTTTGAAGAGCAATTCGAACATCAGCCATGCAAAGGCAACAAGAGAGTTAGGCTATCACCCGCGCTCACTGCACGAATCGATTCGAGATGCGGTGAAGTGGTTTTTGGATAAAAGATAGTTAAAAAGCAACCAGCGATCAAACAAAGAAAGAAAACCCGATAAGAACACAAAATCGAAAGAGGAAAACATGAAAATCGTAACAGACTGCGCGGCGGATATGTCGAATGAGGAGTTGGAGCAGCTTGGCGTTGTGCAAGCCCCCCTGTTCATCCAATTTCCGGAAGGCGAAATGAATTCGGCGGATATTTCTGCCGATGATTTCTACAACCGATTGGAGGCGATGCGTCCGCAGATCCCGACGACGGCGCAGCCTTCGAGCGGCATCTTTGCGGAGTTGTATCGCAAACTGGCGCAAAAGGATAGGAACATCTTTTCCATTCATATTTCATCCGGGTTGAGCGGCACGATCAACTCGGCGCGTGATGGCGGCGAGCAGGTGAAGGGCGAAGCGAACGTCAGCTTTTGGGACACGCTGACCCTCTCTGGCGGCGAACGTTTTCAAGTGTTGGCGGCAGCATTGGCTGATAGAGCGGGATGGGCAATGGATAAGATCCATGAGCGGCTGACAAGAATCCGCGAGAAGACCGAGGTTATTTACACACTGGATACGCTCGAATATCTTGCCCGCGGCGGTCGCATTGGTCGCGTGCAAGCCATGGCTGGCGCCTTGCTCAACCTCAAACCTGTTATCCGCGTGGACACAGACGGCAAGTACAGCACCGTTGCCAAGGGGCGCTCCATCGCCAAATCGATATCCATCATTGCAGATCACCTGGTGGAGAAATACGGAAATACCCCACTCTGGGTCACCATCCTGCACGGACGTTTTGCCGAGAAAGCTGATCACATCGCCGAAGAATTCAAGCAAAAACTGAACATTGCCAAACTCGAGGTTCAGCGCATCTCGCCCGTCCTGGGTGTGCATACAGGTCCCGGCATCGTGGGAGCCGCTGCCGTACCGATGGAATTGATGGGAGATTTCGTCTAAACCGGTCGACAAGCCAAGAGTTCCTATGATTTGGCGCTCATATTCGTCTTGTGTCAATGCAGCATGCGCTATTGACAAAGACTCCTTTTTGAGTATTCTAGGTATACAGAATCGTTTATTGATGCACGGAATCTAGAGGAGTGAGGTTGAAATGATCAGGAAAATCATCATTGTTCTGGCGCTAATGACGTTGGTTCTGACACCTACACTGAGCGTTAAAGCCTGGTATAACTGCGGCGGCTACATTACCGTCCAATGGGGCGATACATTGAGCGGCCTGGCAGCCATGTGCGGGACGACCGTGGAAGCCGTTCGGTCTGCGAATCCCGGGCTCGGTTGGTGGCTGTATGCCGGGCAGGTCATCTATCTTCCATCCGGGTACGCAAGCCAGCCTGTTTATAATCCTTATCCGACGGGAAATACGTATATCGTCCAGCCGGGTGATACGCTGGCGATCATTGCAGCCAGATATGGGATGACGGTTTACGACCTTTGGGCTGCCAACCCGCAAATCTGGAATCCGAGTTTGATCTATGTGGGGCAGGCGATCAACATACCGGTTTCATACGCGCCTCCTCCCCCTCCCGTGGTATATCCTGCTCCCTATCCCATTCCTTCCTATCCCACCTCCATCCCGCCGGGATCGAACACATTAAAGATCACCTACAAAAAGGGGCTTATCGTTAGAGACAGCCCGGGCGGGGACATCATCGGATGGGCAACGTATGACGAATATAAAGAATGGTGCTATTACCCGGGCAGCATCACAAAGGATTCAGTTGGCAAGGTATGGGTACAGGTCGATCTCAATCCGCCCCAGCACGGTTATACAACCGGTTGGATTCTCGTCAAAGACCAATATGGAGGGTATTTTACAAGCCTTACCCTCGATTGGTAATCGAAACAAATACCATCGATCAACAAGCAGGTCGTGCTGATACCCGAATCGGATGTATGGCGCGACCTGCTTTCTTATGCCGAAAACTTTTTTGCCTTGGCAATCCGCTCGCCCAAGGGCGGATGGGAATAGAACATGAAGACCACCCATTTCTCCGGGTCGATCTCGCCCAGGTTTTGATTTGCAAGCCGGGTAAAGGCTGAGGCGAACGCTTCATTCCTGCCGGTGGAAGCCAAAGCGTAATCGTCCGCCATGCGTTCGCGCCAGCGGGATATTGCGTTATCAACCGGCATGGTGAACAAACCAAATGCTCCGAGAATCAACCCCAAGGCAGGCATGGCGGCAGGATCACTGACACCGGAAAACCCAAGAGAGCCAACCGCCCAATTCATTCCCAGGGAAGCGAGATAAAAACAGAGAGCCGTCATCACCGTGCCGAATGCGATCAGAAATGGAATGTCCTTGTGAACATGATGTCCCAATTCGTGGGCAAGAACCGTTTCGATCTCATCGGGTGTGAATTCGTTGATGAGGGTATCACCGAGTATGATTCGGCGCGTATTGCCGATTCCGGTCAAGGCGGCGTTCGCGGCTTTGGTGCGCCGTGACATGTCAAACTTGAAGACGCCCTTCACTTTCGTATTGGCGCGCCTGGCAAGATCAAGCAGACGATCTTCAAGGTCCTTGTGTTCGTCACCAAGCGGAACGTATTTATTGAAAAACGGCATGATGACCACAGGTGCCAGATGCGAAAGGAGGACGTTGAAAAGCAAAAGTCCGCCTGCCGCCCAAAGCCACCAGGCTTCTCCTGTCAGGCGAAGCGCGAGATACAACAACTCCAGCAGGATCAAACCGATGGGCGCTCCGATCGCCAAACCTTTGAACTGGTCCACGAACCAATCCTTGAGCGATTGGTTGGATTGCCCGAAACGATGCGGCAGGACGAAGCCGCTGTAATATCCGAGGGGAAAGTTGAGAACTGAGTAGATTCCCCCAAAGATGAGGACAAATAAAGCTACAAGCAGCCATTCATTCGACGTTTTGGAGGCCAGCCAATCGCGGACAGAAATGCTCCAGCCAAAGGTAAGCCAGGCAAGGGCGTAGACGGCGCTAAAGGTTGTATCGACCAGCCACAGTCGGCGGCGGATGCGGGCATATTCTTTCGCCTTTTTTTGACGTTCAGGATCGAGTGTGGTTTCCATGAAACGACCATCCTCATCACAACGAAAGTCTTGACTCTATAACAATGGCAAGGTGTAAGTTCGTTAAAGCATCAGACAACCGGCAAGTTGGTCCTTGTCTGCTCAACATAAATATTCAAAAAAATATTATACACTCCCCGGATATATAATTAAAGGTATGGCAGCCTCAACCAGACAACCCACCGGCATGACCGGCTTCACCATCGTCTGGGCGGGCCAGTTGATCTCCGTCCTCGCTTCCAGCATGACCCAATTTGCGCTCACCATCTGGGCGTATCAGGAGACGGGCAGCGCCACGTCTTTGGGAATCATCAACACAGCTTTCATCGTGCCATTTCTCCTGCTCTCACCGATTGCAGGCGTGATGGTGGACCGGCATAACCGCAAACTCATGATGATGGTCAGTGACCTGACAGCCGTGCTTGCCACAAGCGGAATCCTCATCTTGCAAGCGATGGGCAGCCTTGAAATATGGCATTTGTATATCGCCGCCGTCATCAACGGACTTGGCAATACCTTCCAATGGCCCGCGTATTCCGCGGCGATCAGCACGATGGTGCCGAAGGACAATTACAGCCGTGCAAATGGGATGATGTCGCTGGTCGAGTCGGGACCTGCCGTGCTTGCCCCAATCTTTGCCGGGGTGCTGCTTCCCATCATCACCCTGACCGGTATTCTCGTCATCGATGTGGCGACCTTTTTCATTGCCATTATCGCTCTCACGCTTGTAATCGTCCCTCAACCGGAGAAAACCGTCGAAGGTCAAGCCGGAAGCGGATCTATCTTTAAAGAGGCCTTATACGGCTTCAAATACATCTTTGCCCGGCGCGGACTACTCGGTTTGTTGATATTTTTCATTGTATTGAATTTTGTGATCGGAATATCCATTTCATTATTTTCTCCGTTCATCCTGGAGCGCACGGACCAGAGCAGCGAAATGCTCGGCATTGTCACTTCGGCAAATGCGATCGGCGCTGTCATTGGCGGGCTGCTCATCGGTTTATGGGGCGGATTCAAGAAGCGTATGAACAGCATCTTCCTCGGCGAAGCGCTGACAGGGTTATTCCTTTTGGTCATTTTTGGGTTGGGACGAAGCCTGCCGGTCTGGATCATCGGCGTAGTCATCGGCGGTATCTTTCCCATTTTCACCAATGGGGCAAGTCAAGCCATCTGGCAGGCAAAGGTCGCCCCCGATGTGCAGGGACGGGTCTTCTCCGCGCGGCGAATGATCGCCTGGTCGGTGGGACCGATCACCCCGATCATTGCGGGCCTGCTCGCGGATTATGTCACCGAGCCGATGATGCTCGGCGACACATGGCTGGCAAATACTTTCGGCTGGATGGTCGGAACGACGCCCGGCTCCGGCATGGCGCTGCAACTGGTCCTCACAGGAATCTTATACATCGCCGTGGCAGTGTTCACTTATCTGTTCGTCCCGCACGTCCGCAATTTGGAGGCGGAACTTCCCGACCATGACCAAATGAAAAAGGCGGAGGCAGCATAATGATCGAACTTCATTCTGAAAACTATGAACGTATCCGTCCGCTCTTGCTGGGCATGGACTTTCACCTTATCGGTCGGTCCATCCTCGCCAAAAAGACACCCGCACAGATTTTTGTAGATAATGCCGAAGCGCCAAAATCCCTTTTCTCAAAGGCAGGTCATCGATTCATTTTGGCGGGTAATACTATGCTCGACAGCTTCAATCAATTCATCCAAACGCATTTCATCGAAACAATCTTTCCGCAAGCCGAGGCAAAAGGCTTGGATGGATTCTTGATTTATTATGACAACAAGGCATGGGAAGAAAAGATGGGGTTTCTGATCCAAGGCAAAGAGACCATCCATGCAAACCGCGAATACTATGCCTGCAAAGATGTGAAGCATGATCGGCGCAGCATCCTGCTGGGCGATTTCCAAATCAAACCAGTAGACGCTGATCTTCTATCCGTTCCCAATCTCAAACATCTCGAAACACTCAAAGAAGAGATGATGTCCGAACGCCCCACTGTAGATGATTTTCTCGCCAAGAGCTTTGGAGTGTGCGCCGTTCATAACAATGAACTCGTGGGCTGGTGTCTCTCCGAATACAATGCGGAATGCCGCTGTGAGATCGGCATTGAGACCACCAGTGACTACCGTCAACGCGGCATTGCCACTGCACTCACGCTTGCATTTCTCGAATACGCTTTTTCACACGGCATCACCGAAGTCGGCTGGCACTGTTTCAAGCGCAACGAAGCGTCTGCAAAGACCGCTCTCAAGGCAGGCTTTGATAAAGTCTGCGATTACAAGTCCTTCATTGTTTTGCTCAAGGAGTAAGAATGAAATTCTCAATGCGCCCCTACCGCAATGAAGAAGATTACTGGCGAATGCGCCAATTCCTGCGCGAGGTCATGATGCTGAATGATCTACATCAATACAGCTGGCACGTTGCACGGCTCGACTACTGGTGGTGGTTCGCCAACCCCGATATTGAGAAAATCGATCCAGAACAAGCCATCTTCATTTGGGAAGCAGAAAAAGGAGAAATTGCCGCCGTGCTCAATCCCGAAGGGAAAGGGCAAGCCTATCTGCAAATCCACCCGAAATATCGCACACCTGAACTCGAAGAAGAACTGATCGTCACAGCCGAAGAGCACTTCAAGCACCCGAACCGCGAAGGCAGAATGCGCGTCTTGGTCTTTGCGGATTCAAAAGACGCAATGCGACACGAAATTCTAAAACGACGCGGCTACCAAAAAGTAGAAAGACCCGAAACGAACGAAACGATACACATCTTCCCGCTTGCCAATGAGATCAAAGATGTAAAAACACCCGAAGGCTTCACCATCCGCGCGCTTGGGCATGGACTGGAATTGCTTGAGCGTTGTTACGCCTCGGGGCTTGGCTTTCATAAAGACGATATCAACACTGCGCGAGAAAATCGCGACGACCCAAGCTGGTATCACCACATTCAATCCGCGCCGCTCTATCGCCGCGACCTCGACATCGTTGCCATCGCCAATGACGGTTCCATTGCCGCCTTCTGCACCGCCTGGTTCGACGATGTCACCCGCACGGCATACTTCGAACCGGTTGCCACTGTTCCCAAGCATCAACGACATGGACTCGGTAAAGCTGTCCTTACCGAAGGTTTGAAGCGGCTCAAAATAATGGGCGCAAAGATCGCCACCGTGGGCGGATATTCAGACGAAGCAAACGGATTGTATTTCTCCGTCTTCGGAAGAGAATTTGACTTGCTTCAGCCGTGGGAAAAATTTTTTAATTGAAAAGGTGACTGTCACTTCGTAAGTAACAGTCACCTCGCTTCTTTCTCACCGACAATTGATTCTGTCTACCCAGCCTTTGCCTGCTCCCCAGCCAACAACGCGATCACTTCCTCCGACCTCATCACCTGACCATACGATTTCAATGCCGCTAAAAATGCCTTGTGAACATGATCCGCCGGGATGAGCGTGCTGTTGAATTCAAGATCGCGCGTGGCACAGGCATCTTCCGCAACGATGACCTTAAAGCCGAAGTCCGCAGCGGCGCGGGCGGTGGCATCCACGCACATATGGGTCATCATGCCGGTGATGACCACGCGCTCGATATCCCACTCTTTCAGCATTTCCAATAGATTCGTCTCGCGAAAGGAATTGGGATAATGCTTGTACACGATCGGTTCACCCTCAAAATGTGCCACGGCATCGTGAATGTCCGAACCTTCGGTGCCGCGGATAAAAAATGCCGCATCGGGTTTCAAGGCAATATGTTGAATGTGGATGTGATGTCCGCCATGCTCGCGAAAGCATTGCAAAATGGAGTAGGCTTTCTTTGCCGCTTCGAGCGGGTTGACCAGTTCCTTCTTCCCACCAGGAAAGTAGTCTTTTTGAATATCGATGATCAGCAGGGCTGTTTTCATGAAAGGTTCCTTTCATTTCTTGACATCGAAGGCGGTATGCTTTTAAGGAAATCGTCTGCCTGCCGCTTCAAATGGAGTTTTTCGGCATTTGAAATCACCCACTCAAAATCTGACCTGGCTTCCACCACTCTTCCCAACTCAACACACGCCTTCCCCCTGCCCAAATGGAGCCGCGCCTCCCGTGGATTGATTTCGATGGCGCGGGTGAACAATGTCACAGCGGATTCGAAGTCCCGGTTGACGAGGCAGGCTTCGGCGAGTCCTTGAAGCGCGAGAGCATTGCGGGGATTCTTGTCGAGGACGCGTCCGTAGTAATCCTTCGCCCAATCCAGATTATCCTGATACAAAACCAGGTTGACATCCACCATCGCAAGCGATTCCTCCGGCGATAAGCCCACCGCCAGGTCCTGATCTGCATGCGCGGAATCGAGATCGCCCAGCCGAAAATGCGCAAGCGAGCGTACGACGTAAAAAAGCGGCATGCGCGAATGCAGTGAAACGGCTTTGTTGAAATTTTCGAGCGCAGGTTGGTATTCACCGCGTTCCAACAACAGCGAGCCGCGGTCGAAATACGGCACAGCCCAATCCGGGTTGAGCGCCTGCGCCTGGACGAACCGCTCGAGAGCGGCGTCGTATTCCTTGTTGAGCAGGTGAATCTCCCCGCGAAGTTCGAGCGCAAGCAGGTGACTCTGGTTTAGTTTCAAGGCGCGTTCCACATCGGCGACCGCCCGTTCCCCGTGACCGATGGCTAAAAAACAACCAGCGCGCGTGATGTAATTGTTGATATTCCCCGGCTGGCGTTCGATCTCGGTTATGTAAAGTTGGGCTGCGCGTTCATAATCGCCCTGCAAATAATAATACGCAGCGCGTTTGAAAAACCAGGCAAGACCGAGGTTGACATTCCTGAGAGCGGTTCGGTTCAATGTGCTGATGGAGAATGCAATCAGAACGCAGAAGAACAAAAGGACATAATCGAGGGTAAGGATCCCGAAAACGATCAAAAGAATCAGAATTGGGATCCCGACGATGAGCGCGATCTGATCCGCCCGTGTCTTGCCGAACAGCCATTCCATGGCGGCGTGCAGGATGTTCCCGCCGTCCAGCGGATAGACAGGCAAAAGATTGAAGATGACCAGAATAATATTGACGATTGCGAGGGAGAAGAACAGGTTTTGAAAAGTTTGAAACCAGACATAAGTTTCGGGGGATGTCGAGTAGGGAAGGAAGAACAGGGCGGAAAGGATGAAAACCGCAACGCACAGGAATGCGAGCAGCATGTTCACCAACGGACCCGCCGCAAAGATGAACAGATTATGCAGCGGCTTTTCAGGCTTATAGGAAAGGTTGGTCAAACCGCCCAACAACCAGACCACCACGCTTTTGACAGGCACGCCCACCAACTGCGCCGCAAAGGCGTGACCGATCTCGTGCAGGAAGATGAAGATGGACAACCCGCCCACCCACAGTAATGCTTCGACAACGCCGCGCAGGTCCACAGGCTTGAATAAAAGATAGGCGATCGGAATGCTGAAGATGGTGGAAAAATGGAAACGTATATCCACGCCGCGCCAGCGGCCGAAGGACCACGACCAACCGAGTGTTCTCATTTTCTGCCGAAGTCCGCTGGGTTCTCGCCCCACATGCTCGTATCCCATTTCAAGATCCTGCCTTCGGGCAATTCGTTTTCCGCCAGCCAGTTCTCCGCGCTGCGGATGAGGGCAAAGAGGATGGAGTTCTTCGGTGTTCGCCTAAGTCTTGTCCGGCATTCGCCGGTATTGACCCAGGAGATCGCATTTTCTGAATCGGAATAAATCGGAAGACGCAGGTTGTGCTTCTCCTGCCAGGTCAAGGCATGGACGATGGCAAGGAATTCCCCAACGTTGTTCGTCCCATCGGCGTACGGACCCGCATGAAAGATCTCCTTGCCTGTCTCTGTATTGACTCCGCGATATTCGAGTTTTCCGGGCGATCCCTTGCAAGCCGCATCGACGCAGACAGAAGGCAGGCGGGGTTTGATGCTGGCAAGTTTCCATTTCCCGCTCGAGGATGCCTTGCCGGAATAATCCTCGTAGTTGGCAAGATAGGCGGCATCCGCCTCGGATTCACTCTCGAAGGCTTTATATTGCGCGCCGACAAAGCCCTTCACCTGTTTTTCGCATTCCGCCCATGAAGCGAATATGCCCGTCCGGCGTCCCTTCCAAACGACGTAATACTTCTGCCTCGTCATGGAATAATTTTACATCAAAGCCCGAAGCGTCTATTCCTCTTCGATCCAGCCTTGTTCCTCCACCGCCATGAAGATATCGGTCGCGGAGATGATCCCGATCAATGTGCCGGCATCGTCAGCGATCGGCAGGTGATGAAATTTATGCTTCTGCATGATCCGGGAACACTCGGCAAGAGTCCAATCTGCGCGCCCCGTGATGATGGGACCGGACATGATCTCGCGCACGGTCGTTTCGGCCGGGTTGCGTCCTTCAGCCGCAATCTTATCGCGAATGTCGGTCGTGGTCACGATGCCGTAGGCAGGATTCTTCTCG
The DNA here is from genome assembly GCA_015075725.1 of Anaerolineales bacterium. NCBI lineage: Bacteria > Bacillati > Chloroflexota > Anaerolineae > Anaerolineales > Anaerolineales bacterium. The sequence continues at coordinate 4,714,765 of JABTTV010000001.1, forward strand.
CTGATGGCAACCACCACGCTGTGGATCTTGCGGCGGCGCATCAAAGTCATCGCGTATGAGACGCTCGAATCCGGGTCGACCACGACCACAGGGCTGGACATCCAATCACGGACATGGTTCATGCTCACTCTCCTCGGCGAAATGTATCGATAAGTTTAAGGCGCCTGTTGGATCCAGGTCGCGCCGCTGTCTGTCGTCTTGTAAAGGATCCGCATACCGTTCGCATCGGCAAACACAACCCATCCAGTCTGTGAGTTGACAAAGCTCATATCCACGATGGAAGTGCCGAAGGGAATATCCGGGGTAACCTGCCGGATGGTAGCCCCCGCATCGTTCGTGACGTAGAACTGGTCAGCCGCATAAAATATTAATTCAGCCGATGATGGGGTTTCCAAAATCCCGTACCCGGTGAAGTCGACATCCATTCGATCCCAGGTGTTCCCGCCATCGGTGGTTCGGTAAACAAGGATCTCCGGCGTTTCAGCCGATTTGCGTATGGCGAGCAAGCCATCCGTCGGTGAGATAAATTCGATATCGACGACGTTCAACTCACTTTCAGCGGACCCTTCAGGCAATACAAGTTCGATGTTCGACCAGGTATTCCCTCCGTCTCCGCTCCGATATAGGTAGACCGCTCCGGGCGCGTAGATCACTCCGCCCACCCAGGCTGTGGTCCCATCGAGCGGCAGGATGAAATTTTTGATGCCGCCAAGCGGAAGCGACTCTCCCGCACCCTCAAGATTGGGATCGTTGGTGTAGACCCGGTCCCAGGTCGCGCCGCCATCCGCTGACTTGAAGATCGAAACCGCCATCGAACCCGCGCCCACGCCGAGATCCGCCATCACCCAGCCGTTATTTTCATCGAGGAAATGGATGGAGCCGCCGCTGAAAGGCGTATCGAAGGTTTCCCAGGTGAGCCCCCCGTCGCGCGTTCGATAAAGCATGCCGCCATTGGGATATCGATTCATGTCGGGAGATTGCACCCAGGCGCGCTCAGCATCGAGGATATCGATGAAGACGAGATAGCCTGCATCAACCAAATCCGGAGGAGTGACATCGTACCAGGTCGCGCCGCCATCGTTCGTGCGGATGATGTCTTCTTCTGTAACCGCCCAGCCAAATACTTCATCCAACATTTCGATGTTCAAAATGGATGGAGATTCGATCAACGGCGCGTCGATCGCCGGAGGCAATGGCGTCCCTTGCGGCGTTTCAAGAGCGAGTGGCTGGACCTGCGGTTCTTCCGTCCCCATCGGTGTTGCGGTCGGCTGGATCAACTCCGGCACTTGCGTGACCTGAGCCTCCGGTGCGCACGCGTTTATCAGCACGGAAAGAAGTAAGGCTAAAGTGATAAAACGTTTCATGATACTCCTTTGGCAATCTGGAACGAAGGGATTACCAAACTGCCCGATAATTCAACCAAGGTATTCCATAATTGTCGCCTCGCCCTGACCGACTCCCACGCAAAGGGTCGCCAAACCATATCTGGCGTTTCCGCGTAACTTCATTTCATGCACAAGGGTGGTCATAAGGCGCGCACCCGAACAGCCAAGCGGATGCCCGATGGCGATGGCGCCGCCGTTGACATTGACGATCTCCGGGTCAAGTTCGAGGTCTTCCATCACAGCAAGGGATTGAACGGCAAAGGCCTCGTTGAGTTCGATCAAACCAATATCTTTCATTTTCAATCCCGCCCGATCGAGCGCTTTTCGCGAGGCAGGGATCGGGCCATACCCCATGACACGGGGCGGCACACCGGCTGCGGCGGAAGTCACGATGCGGGCAAGCGGTTTGAGATCCAAAGATGCGGCTTTCTCAACGCTCATCAACAACAATGCGGCAGCTCCGTCGTTCAATCCAGATGAATTCCCCGCGGTCACCGTCCCCCCATCACGGAAGGAGGCTTTGAGTTTGCCGAGGCTTTCCATTGAAGTATCGCGGCGCGGACGTTCATCCGTGTCGATTATTTTCGGGTCGCCCTTTTTCTGCGGAATGACGACGGGAACGATCTCCTGTTTGAAGCGTCCCGAGTCGATGGCGGCAACTGCGCGTTGATGACTGCGCAACGAGAAGGCATCCTGTCTTTCACGGGTGATGTGCGGACGTTCCAAGGCGATGTTCTCCGCCGTCTCGCCCATTGATTCAGTCCCGTGCATGGTTTTCATTTTGGGATTCGGATAGCGCCAGCCCAATGCCGTATCGTATGCGGTAAGGTTTCCAAACGAAAATCCCGCCTCGGCTTTGGGGAGCGAATAAGGAGCGCGGCTCATGGATTCGACCCCGCCCGCGATATACACCTCCCCCTCCCCGGTTTTGATGGCACGCGCCGCCATGTTGATGGCATTCAAACCCGATGCACATAAACGGTTGACGGTCACGCCACCCACATCCACGGGAAGACCTGCAAGCAAGGAAGCCATGCGGGCCACATTGCGATTGTCCTCGCCCGCCTGGTTGGCACAGCCCAGGAACACTTCTTCGATCAATGCCGGGTCTAGTTTATTTCTATCAAGGATGGCTTTGATCACGTGCGCAGCCATGTCATCAGGGCGCACGGATGAGAGGACGCCGCCCAATGCCCCGACAGGCGTGCGAACAGCATCGATGATGACAACTTCAGTCATTGAACCTCCGGGTTTTCATACCTTGATTCTACCACCCATAAAACAAACAGCGATGGAGTTCGATCCATCGCTGTGATCATTCAGCGTTCGGGTCAGTCGAACAATTCAGCCACCGGGATTCTCGCTCCATTCATCCACGCGTGGACAATGAGCGCCAGGATCGCCAGATGGAACAATATCGAGAGCCAGTAAAAAAGGGGGTTGCCATCGCGTCGTATCGCACCAAACCACCTCAGTGGAACTTCGCCTGAATACACTTCATACGCAATAAAAGCTCCAAAGATCAGCGCGATAAGGATCATGGTATCCAGGGCGAGAAACATTTCCTTCAACGTATCCATTAAGCCTCCGAAATTCGAAAAATTATACCTGCTGCGAGCCGATAAGAGGTAAAGACCGCGCGCAAAACGGTGAAAAAACAAGGCGTCAAAAGCTAATGACCTTTGTACGCCTTGCGGGTGACGCTTGGCACTACTCTCCCTCTTCTGATAACATCATAATAGGAATGGCGGAGAAATCCGCCCAAGTTTGTCATACTTCCTAATCTTATAATAGACCCTGATGGGCTGCAAAACACCCCGGGTCTGCAAGCCAAAGGAGAATCAATGGCTGTCAAAGGCTGGATCGAAGTCAGCGATACATACTGCAAAGGATGCGAACTTTGCATCAGCGCATGTCCGCAGGAGGTGATGGAACTGGACATGGCGCGGCTCACCCCCAAGGGATATCACCCTGCTCATACATTCAAAGAAGGCTGCACGGGCTGCGCGATCTGCGCCATCGTTTGCCCGGATGCGGCGATCACGGTATTCCGTGAAACGACCAAAGCCGCCCCTGTCCCTGCGTGATGATATCTGTAGAGGCAAGATATTCGTGCCCCTACTTTTTTGGAGAAACGAATGCCAAAAGAATTATGGAAAGGCAATGAAGCCATAGCAGAAGCAGCCGTCCGCGCGGGGCTTGAAGCGTATTTCGGTTATCCCATCACCCCGCAGACGGAAATCCTGGAATTTCTCTCGCGCCGCATGCCCGAACTCGGACGCACTTTCGTGCAAGCCGAATCGGAGCTCGGCGCGATCAACATGGTCTATGGCGCGGCGTGTACAGGCGTGCGGGTCATGTCTTCCTCTTCTTCGCCGGGCGTGAGCCTTATGATGGAAGGACTGTCCTATATAGCCGGGACAGAGATCCCAGCCGTCCTGGTAAACGTCATGCGCGGCGGACCGGGCTTGGGAAATATTGCGCCAGCCCAAAGCGATTACAACCAGGCAGTGCGCGGCGGCGGTCACGGCGATTATCCACGAATCGTCCTCGCGCCTGCATCCGTGCAGGAAGCGATAGACCTGATGGGATTATCCTTCGACCTTGCCGAAAAATATCGCATGATCACCATGGTGATCCTGGACGGCTCCGTCGGGCAAATGATGGAACCTGCCGAGATGCCCGCGCTGAAAGAAATCCATCGAAAAGGATTCGATTGGGCAACCGATGGGGCGATGAACCGCGAACGCAGAATCCTTTCATCCATTTATCTCAACCCATACGACGAAGAGAAGACGAACCTGCGGCTGCTCAAACGCTGGAAGGATGTACAAGCCAGCGAGGTCCGCTACAAGGAATATTTCCTCGAAGATGCAAAATATATCGTCATCGGCTTTGGCACGGCGGGGCGTGTCGCGCTATCCGCTGTGCGTGAAGCGCGCGCGCAGGGTATCAAGGTCGGCTTGTTAAGACCGATCACTGTCAGCCCGTTCCCGCATGAAGCGCTGGACCAACTTACGGGTCAGGCTGAGGCGATTCTTGTCACAGAGATGAACATGGGGCAAATGCTCGATGACGTCCTGCTCACGGTCCGTGGACGGGTCCCGGTCGAGTTCTACGGACGGCCCGGCGGCGTGGTGCCTTTCCATGATGAAATCCTGGACGAAATTCACCGCCTCACCTCTGGAACTTTGGCGGTCCGCACCGACCCAAGAGAATCCTGGCTGACAAGGATGACTGCTGCCGCGTAAGGTGCGTTCTCCTACACGCCGTCGGCTCGAGAGAACGCCGACCACGCGGATGAATCAATTGAGGAATCAATATGGCAACTGAAAACCTGGTTTACGAAAGGCCCGAAGCCTTCACTGAAATGCCCACCCACTATTGCCCGGGTTGCACGCATGGCGTGGCACACAGACTGGTTGCGGAAGTGTTGGAAGAGATGGGAGTTGTGAATAAGACCATCGGCGTTGCGCCGGTGGGATGCGCCGTCTTCGCGTACAACTATTTCGATACCGATTTCGTCGAAGCGCCGCACGGGCGCGCTCCCGCCATGGCGACCGGCATCAAGCGCGTCCTGCCAGACCGCGTTGTCTTCACATATCAAGGTGACGGAGACCTGGCGTCGATCGGCATGGGTGAGATCGTTCATGCCGCGGCGCGCGGAGAAAACATCACCGTGATCTTCATCAACAACGCAAACTACGGCATGACAGGCGGGCAGATGGCGCCGACCACCCTGCCCGGCATGAAGACGACATCCTCGCCGAATGGGCGCGACGTGGAAACACAGGGCTACCCGATCAAGATGTCTGAAATGCTATCGACACTCGAAGGCACGGGATATTGCGTGCGCCGTTCCCTGCACGACCCGAAAAATATCCGCCTCGCGAAGAAAGCCATCCGCACCGCGTTTGAAACCCAGGTGCGCGGACTCGGCTTTGCAATGGTCGAGCTGCTTTCCACCTGCCCGACCAACTGGGGCATGACGCCGGTCAACTCGTTGAAGTTCGTCGAAGAGCACATGATCCCCGCATTTCCGCTGGGAGATTACAAAATCAGCGATGCGATCAAGCAGATAAAAATTTGATGTCATGGCTAGGAGGGTGCTTTTCCCGACGAAGCAATCCCCGATCAATGAGATTGCATCGGGCTGGTGCCCTCGCAATGACAGGAGAAACCTATGCAAAAAGAAATCATCATCGCGGGTTTTGGCGGGCAGGGCGTATTGTTTGGCGGGCAGGTGCTTGCCTACGCCGCCATGGACAACGGCCTGGATGTGACATGGATCCCCTCCTACGGTCCTGAAATGCGCGGCGGCACGGCAAACTGCACTGTTGTGATCGCAGACCGCGAGATCGGCTCGCCCACTGTAAAGAATCCGCCGCTCGCGATCGCGCTGAATCTGCCTTCGTTCGATAAATATGAGGAATTGCTCGCGTCCGGCGGCACGCTGATCGTCAATCGATCGATGGTGGACCGCGCCGCAAAAAGGACTGACATTCACGTCATCCTCGTCCCTTGCAATGAGATCGCAGAGGAGATCGGCGACCGCAAATTGCTCAACATGGTGGCGGTCGGGGCGCTGCTCACCGCCTTGACCGAGGTCAAATTGGAGGATGTGGAAAAGGCACTCGAAGGTCATCTGCCCGCACGCCACAAACATCTATTACCGAAGAACTTCGAGGCGCTGAAACGCGGATTCGAACATGCACAGAAAGAGTGGGATAAAATTCCAGCCTAACAAAAGAAAACAGCGGTACTTTTTGGAAATCCGTCGGATACCACGTCTGGCGGATTTTTTGTGTAAAATGACCCTGTCGAGCCGAGAGATAACTTAATAGGATATGGAGGAGACATGCACGAAATCACATTGATCATCAACATCGTCGTTGCCCTGGTGGTGGCTTTTATGGGCGGGGTCATCGCACGCAGGCTTGGCCTGCCGACCATCGTGGGGTATTTATTCGCCGGGATCGCAATCGGACCCTTCACGCCGGGTTTTGTCGGAGATACCGAAACGATCGGTCAACTCGCAGAATTGGGCGTTATCTTCCTCATGTTCGGCGTTGGCTTGCATTTTTCGCTAAACGACCTTTGGAAGGTACGCGCCATCGCCGTCCCCGGCGCGCTCGGGCAGATGACACTCACAACATTGCTGGCATTTTTCCTCAGCCGCGGGTGGGGCTGGGAAGCGTCATCGGGGATCGTTTTAGGGTTGGCAATCTCCATCGCGAGCACCGTGGTCCTGCTGCGGGGTTTGATGGACAACGCGCTGCTCAGCACACCGCATGGGCAAGCCGCGGTCGGGTGGCTTGTATTGGAGGATATCGCCACGGTCCTGATCCTGGTGCTCCTGCCGACTCTGGCAGCCACAACAGGCGCGTTCGACTGGCAGTCGCTTGTGTTGACGCTGATGAAAGCAGGCGTTTTTGTTGTATTACTGTTTTTTGTCGGGAAGCGGCTCATCCCGTGGATCCTCCTTCGCATCGCGCATACCCGTTCGCGTGAATTATTCATTCTTGCAATTCTCGCCATAACCCTGGGAACAGCCTTGGGCGCGGCGGAATTGTTCGGCGTATCGTTTGCGCTTGGCGCGTTCGTGGCAGGCGTTGTGGTCAGCGAATCGCCGCTCAGCCACCAGGTCGGCGCAGATGTCTTCCCGTTCCGCGAAGCGTTCGCCGTCCTGTTCTTTGTCTCCATCGGCATGCTTGTCAACCCGGTCTATCTTTTCAACAATCTCGGCCAAGTGCTGGCGCTTACGGTTTTGATCGTGATCGGTAAATCCATCATCACCTTCCTGCTCGGCTCGATCTTCCCCTGGCAGGCGCGGACCACCCTCGTCGTCGCCGCAGGTTTGAGCCAGATCGGCGAATTTTCCTTCATTCTAGGTCAGGCTGGGATCGCGCTTGGAATCTTGAATCGAGACCAGTACTCCCTGATCCTGGCGGGAGCGCTTTTGTCGATCATCATCAACCCGATGATGTTCCGCCTCATTTCTCCGACCGAGAGGTGGCTGCAAAAATTCCCAGCCTTGTGGCGGCTGGTGGATCGTCATCGCCCGCTCACGCCTCCAACGGAGGAAAAGGTCGAGCGTCATGTCGCCATCGTCGGCTTTGGAAGAGTCGGACGAAACATCTCCAACCTGCTTGGAAAGATGTCCATCCCGCATCTCGTGATCGCTTCGGATGCAGAAAACATCGACGAGTTGAACAGACTCGGTATTCCAAATCTATACGGCGACGCGTCAAACTCCGAAGTGCTAACGCACGCCAGATTGAAACATGCGCGTGCGCTCGTCGTTGCCGGGCCCGACGAAGCCGCCAGCGAACTGGTCGTTGCCGCCGCACGCGACCTCGCCCCGGAGCTTCCCATCATCGCGCGCGCCACCACCGAAGAAGGCATCAAACGCCTCGCCGCACTCGGCGCACAGGATGTCATACATCCCGAACTCGAAGGCGGCCTTGAGATCGTGCGCCACACGCTGTTGAAGTTGGACTATCCGTTGCAGGAAATCATTCAGTACATGGATGCCGTGCGCCATGACCATTACGACATGCACGTGAATACGGAAGAGGAACACCGCTCCCTGCACGACCTGATCCATGCCACCCAGAGCATCGGCGTCACCTGGCTGACGTTGTTACCGGGCAGCCCGTTGATGGGTCAGACGATCGCCGAAGCCGACCTGCGTGCGCGGACGGGCGCATCCATTGTGGCGATCCTGCGGAAGAACGTAGTCATGGCAAATCCGAAATCTCAAACGACCTTCGAGGCAAACGACCGCATCGGTTTTATCGGCGAGGAGGAACAGATCAAAGACGTGGAACGGTTGTTCCAGGCCGTCAGGGGCAACGAGACTGAATGACATGTTTCCTTGACGACCGGGAAGGAAAATATTTTCAAAGTCGACTTCGATTTAGAAACGAGGAGCCCATGAACAACAGAATAAACATTTCGTCAGGCGCGAAGTGGGAGGATATCATCGGCTATTCCCGGGCGGTAAAAATCGGCAACCTCATCGAGGTTGCGGGCACGACAGCGATCGATGAGAATGGGAACGTGGTCGGAGCGAACGACCCATACGAACAGACAAAGTTCATCTTCGAGAAGATCGAAAAAGCACTGGCTTCGGCGGGCGCCTCTCTCCGTGATGTGGTCCGCACCCGCATGTTCACCACGGATATTTCCCAATGGGAGGAGATCGGCAGGGCGCATGGGGAATTCTTCCGCGAGGTCAAACCCGCCGCGTCCATGATCGAAGTGAACGGGCTGATCGATCCCGAATTGCTGATCGAGATCGAAGTGACGGCGGTCCTTTCCTCTTAAGTTTGGGTACAATCAAGGGATGAAACACGAAACAACCCACGGCATCACCCTGCCCAAGATCGGTTTCGGGGCATGGCGCATCGGCGGAAATTCGTCCCCGAACCGCTCGCTGGACGAAAAATCGATGACCGCCCTTCGGAGCGCGCTCGAAATCGGCTATACCCATTTCGACACCGCCGAGATGTATGCAGACGGCCACAGCGAGGAATTGATCGGACAGGCGATCCGCGATTTCGGCGCAAAACGGGAAGACGTGTTCATTACTTCGAAAGTGACGCCCAGCCACCTGAGATACGACGACGTTTTGAGCGCCTGCGAAAACTCCCTGCGCCGGTTGCAGATGGACTACATCGACCTTTATCTTATCCACTGGCCGCATGGAGGTTCGAAATACGATGAAACCTTCAAGGCGCTGAACAAACTTGTCCGCGATGGGAAGGTCAGGCATCTCGGCGTAAGCAATTTCAATTTGAGGCTGCTGAAACTGGCGCAGGAACTCTCCGAGTCACCCATCATCACAAATCAGGTCCCCTACAGCATCTCGGACCGGTCCAATGTAAAGAACGGCGTATTGGAATACTGCCAGCAAAACGACATCCTCTTCACCGCTTATTCCCCGGTGGACGAAGGGAATCTGCGCTCGAATAAAACGCTTGAATCCATCGCCAGGGCACATCAGGCAAATGTTTATCAGATCGCGCTGGCGTGGATAATTTCCCATCCGCGGGTCATTGCCATTCCCATGTCCTTCAATCCCCAACATATCCGCGAGAACTATGAAGCGGCGGATATCAAATTGAGTCCTGCCGAACTCGAACAACTGGACAGCCTCGGAAAATAGAAAGTGGAAACCATCCTGCAAACGCTTCCTGAAATACGAATAATCGAGGAAAGCGATATCGAACTCGAACCCCTGTACGCGGTCATCATCCATAACGACAACGTGACTCCCATGGAATTCGTCGTCGAAGTCCTCAAGCAGATCTTCTTTCTCGGCAACGACCGCGCCGCCGAGATCATGCTGACGGCGCACGTCAAAGGCTCGGCATACGTGCAAACCCTGCCCAGGAATGAGGCGGAGAAGCGGGTCGCCGGGGCGCATCAAGCCGCGGGTATGGAGGGCTACCCTCTCAAGTTCACCATAGAACCTGAATGACATCGAACCTCGAAGCCCTCACAGAGATCAATCTCGACGACCTCGTGTCATCTTTTGGCTGGCAGAACATCCCGCCGCTGGCGCATGGGCTGCGCAGGCTTTTTACGCAGCCCGCGCAAAAGTTCGCCCGCCAGATGCTGGGTTTTGACGAGAGCGTCGGCGAAAGCGACCTTGCCGAAGCCGCGCGGCGACTCATGAAAACCCATTACGTCCGCGATGCGCGCGTGCATGGGCGCGAACATGTACCCGCTGATAAACCCGCCCTCTTCCTCAGCAACCATCCCGGCATGGCAGACACGCTGGCGCTGTTCGCCGCCATCAACCGACACGATCTGCGCATCATTGCCGTTCAACGTCCGTTTCTCGAATCGCTGCAGAACACGACCCGTCAACTTATTTTCATCGACGATGACCCCGCCAAACGCATGAACGCGGTGCGGCAGGTCTCCGCCCATCTCAAGAACGGCGGCGCGGCGCTGACCTTCCCTGCCGGAAAGATCGAACCAGACCCGGATGTCTATGATGGCGCACTGGATTCATTGCATGAGTGGACCGACTCAGCCGGTGTCTTTCTGCGCTTCGCCCGGGATGCGGTAATTGTCCCGACCCTCGTGAGCGGGGTCATCTGGGATGCCACTGCCCGCCACTTTTTGACGCGTCTTAAACGCGAGCGTTACGACCGCGAAAAACTCGCCGCCGCCCTGCAATTGCTGGCAATGGTGGTCCGGGATGCGCGCCCGACCACGCCGCACGTCCGCTTTGCCAAGCCGATCACGTTCGAAGAAGTCGGTTCGACGGAAGCGCAAGCCATCCACGCGGCGGTGCTGCAACGCATGCGCGGGTTGATCGAAAACAAACCAAACGATGACGGGGTCTCGGCAGTCCATGGCGATTGAATATTCCTTTCCCCGATATTTACTGTCCAAGCAAAGCGTGGATGACCGCGCGCTCAATAAAGATGTCTTTAATGCATTGAAGGCGTCGCTGCCGGAGAGTCCCATTCGCATTATCGAAGTCGGCGCGGGAATCGGCACGATGATCCGGCGGCTCACCCGCTGGGATATGCTGCGCGAGACGGATTACGTGCTGGTGGACGAGATGGCGGGGAACATCGACTTTGCATCAGCGTGGATTCCACAATGGGCGGGAGAAGCAGGCTTGAGCGTGGAACGAAGCGCGCCGAATCAGATCCGGGTGTTCGATGAGGTTCGGGATGTCCAAATCCATTTGGAATGCGCAGACGTCTTCGATTTCATCCAGAAAAATAAAACGCCTGCCGATCTACTGATCGCGCACGCCTTTTTGGACCTGCTGCCCATGCCGGGGAGTTTGAGCAAACTGCTTACGCTTACGAATTCACTGGCATGGCTGACGTTGAACTTTGACGGGGTGACGACGCTGGAACCTTTGATCGATGAAAAGCTGGATGCGTTGATCGAGAGCCATTATCACTCGACGATGGATACGCGTCCGACGGGCGGCAGCAGCCACAGCGGGCGGTTGATGTTCTCGCATTTGAAACAGGAAGGGGCTGAGATCGTTGCGGCAGGATCATCCGATTGGGTGGTGCATCCGCGCAACGGAGGGTATCCGCCGGACGAAGAATATTTCCTGCATTTCATTTTGCACTTCTTCGAGCAATCGGTGTGGACCTGCACCGAACTTACGGAAGAAAAATTGGAAGCATGGCTGCAAGCCCGCCGTCGGCAGATCGAACGCGGCGAGTTGACGTATATCGCGCACCAGTTGGATTTTTTGGTTAGGAAATAACTCACTGTTTGCGAACGCGGTTGGCGATCAACGAAGCGCCGGTGGAGGTGCCCGGCAGATTCCCCGCCTCGATGGGTTCGTCCCCGTTGTAATCCTTGAGTTGGGGCCATTTCATGACGACCAGCAGCGTGCCGACGATACAGCCGATGCCGCCAGTGACGACCGCAAACGGCGCGCCGAAGAACTGCGCCACCGTGCCCGCTTCGATCTCCCCAAGCTGGGGACCGCCCATAAAGAATATCTGGTTGATGCTTGTCATGCGCCCGCGCACATGGTCGGGAGTCTGCAATTGGCGAATCGTATTACGGACGATGGTGCTGACCCCATCTGCGCCGCCGGTGACGGCGATGGCAAGCCATGCCACGAGGAACGATCTGGTCGTGCCAAAGACGATGGTCGCGATGCCAAAGATGATCACGGAGATTAGAAACACGAATCCCTGCCTGCGAATTTCCCTTACCTGTGAGATGACCAGGGCAACCGCGACCGCGCCGACAGCCGAGGCGGCGGATAGATAGCCATATTCGACCACGCCCACATCCAGCATTTCCTTGGCGATGATGGGCATGAGCGTATTCGCCGAGGCGAAAAATGTCGCAACGAAATCGATCATCATGGTGGAGAAGATGATCGGTTTGGCGAGAATGAATCGAATGCCGTCGGCAATGGCATCCAGGGTGATGCCGGCCGATCTCTCGGAGATCATCTGCGGGACATCACCGATCATGAAGAGGGCGACCAACACCGCGCCAAAGGATACAGCGTTGAAGTAATAGACCGCCTCCTGCCCCATCGAAGCAATGACAAACCCGGTCAGGGCGGGACCGATCACCGCGCCTGCCTGAAAGGCGGTGAAGGTCATGCTGAACGCGTTCGGCAGATCCTGTTTGGGGACGAGGTTGGGAACCAATGCCTGGCGTGACGGTCCATCGAAGGCGACAGCGACCGCCTGCAAGGCGGTGATGGCATAGATGTACCAGATGGTGACATGCCCGAATTGGGTGAGCAAGCCCAACGCCAGGGCGAGAAGCGCAGCGAAACTCTGGGTAATGAACATGACGCGGCGTCTATCCACTGAATCGGCGAGCGCGCCGCCGATCAGCGAAAAGAGCACCACGGGCACGATGCGGGCAACGCCGATCCCGCCGAGAGCGATCGGGTTCTTGTCCAGTGAGTTGATGTGCCAGAAAAGCGCCCAGAGCTGCATCTGCGTGCCGGTGATGGAGATGAGCTGGCCAAGCCAAAGGTAGAAGAATTTTCTATGTTTAAGGGATGGGGGGATGTGCATTTGGAGATGCCAGGTTGAAAGTTGAAAGTTGAAGGTTATGTTCCCCAGTCACGGAGATAAAGAAAGTCGTAGCCGACGGTGCGATTGCTGACCTTGGCAATGGGCGGCTGCATGCGCTTGAATTGAGAGCGGCGGACGCGCGTGATGACGGTGTTGACGAATTTCGCATCGAAGCCCGCCTCCACCGCCTCACGCGGACTATAGCGCTGGTCCACCAAAAGGTAGAGGAGTTTATCGACATCGTCGTAGGTGAAGCCAAGTTCCTTTTCGTCGGTCTGGTCCTCCCATAAATCGGCAGACGGGGGCTTATCGATGATGGGCGCGGGGATGGCCATGGAGCGGGAGAGCTGGCGCACCTGAGTCTTGTAGAGATCGCCGATGGGGTTGATCGCGCTGGCGGAGTCGCCAAAGATGGTGCTGTACCCCAAAAGAATTTCCGTCTTGTTGCTTGTGCCGACGGGCAGGGCTTTGAAGACTTCGCTCTGGTCGTAGAGAACGATCATGCGCGCCCGCGCCATGATATTGCCCCTGCGGACGTTCGACATCCCCGGTTCGAGTTCGATCAGCGGATCGACCATCGGGGTTATGTCGATCGTTTTGCCTGCGATACCGAGTTGATCGATCAACAGCTGAGCATGCGCAAGCGAATCGGGGGAAGAAGCGCGATAGGGAAGCCGCAATGCGACGACATTCTCTGCGCCGAGGGCTTCGACGGCAAGCGCGCAGGATAAGGCCGAATCCAAGCCGCCCGACAGGTTGAGGATGGCGCGGCTCATGCCGATGCGCGTGATCTCGGACCTGATAAACCCGGTGAGGATCTCGCGCGCGAGGTCGGTGTTGATGGAGAGGTTCAGGTCAACCACGGGAGAGAATCCTGTTCAATTCCTTTTGGACGAGCGAGGTGCGCTCGTCGCGAAGCAAAGGCAGGCGCGCGCGGGTGCGGCGGAGTTGATTCAAATCCAGTTGGGTGAAGGTGACCGCTTCCACGTTGTAGGGACCATGCGAGAGTTCCTCGCCGTTCGGGTCGAAGACGGTCGAGCCGCCCCAAAAGTGCAGACCATCCTCATATCCGACGCGATTCGTATGCGTGACGAAGGCGGTGAACATGCTGGCGTAGGCTTTGTTGACACGTTCGACCCAGCGGGCTGATTCGAGTTTTTCCCTGTCGTTCAGGCCGCGGCCCGGCGAAGCGGAAGAGAAAAGCATGATGTCGGCGCCATCGAGCCAAAGGAGGTACGGAGGCGAGGCGTGCCAAAAATCTTCACAGATGAGCATGCCGACGCGCCCGAAGCGGGTATCGAAGGCGCGGATCGAATCTCCCCAGGCGAAGAAGCGTCCCTCATCGAAGAGCCCGTACGTCGGGAGATACACCTTGTGATGGACGTGGATCAACCTCCCGCCGGAGAGATAGGCGGAGGCGATGAAAAAACGGTGACGGGAATCTTCGTCGACAAAGCCGACCACGAGGTCGAGATCACGGGAGGCGTCGAGGAGGGGCTTGAAGACGGGATCGTCTTCGTTCGGTTTATGGGCGACCGAAGCGACCAGATCCTGCAAGACGTAACCGGTCAGTGAAAGTTCGGGGAAGACAAGAAGGTCGGCTCTCCCGGCCTTTGCCCTTTCGATGTAATCCAGATGCTTGGCGAGATTGGCATCGACATCCCCAAGTTTGGTCTCGATCTGGGCAAGGGCAAGATTGAGTTTCATTGGGCGAATCTTACCACTAAAAAAATCCGGCAAAGCCATGCAAGGGAGGGAAAAGAAAAGTCCCGAAGACTCTGTTCTGCGGGACTTGTATTCATGCGATGGTTAAGGCAGTTTCCATTCCGAGGGCCAGCCGGGAGGTGTTTGTGGATCTGCGGGAAGCGGTTCGAGGAAGGCGCTGTCGGCGAGGTCGGGACAATTGGGGATGTCGTGATCGTAATAATCGTCGTTGCCGGGGTCGAGGGTCATATTATCAGAATCCCAATAAAGAGTGGAACCTGCATCCGGCGCCCACATGAGATCGGCATTGTCGTCGCCTGTATGACTGAAGTTTTCCGCGCTGGTCGGGTTCGCGCCGCAAGAAGCGGCAAAACCCAGCGTGTGAACAATCTCGTGAATCACGCCCATGTCGGTATAGGTGTTCCCCGCGCCGAACGATTCGCTTGCGCAGTCATAACCGTCATCCAAAACGGCGGAGGTATACAATCCCGCCATGCGCCCCATCAAATCATCGGGATGGGCGGCATCGGCGCAGGTGCCGGGATGGCTGGTGATCTCGAACATGGAAACGTAGATCTTCCCGGGCTGGAAAAGCCGGGTCTTTACGAGTTCCGCTTCGAGTATGTCGCGGATCCAATACTTGCCCCCATACTGCGAAACAGACGCATCGATGACCTGCCGGCTGGTCATGCCGATCTGGACGAAGGTGATATCCAATTCGCCCTGATAGGTGTCGAAGCGAAACTTTGAACCGCCGGACTGTCCTGCGAACCATTCGTTGACCGTATCGACAGTGACATCGATCTTCCCATCCAAGTCGCGCTGGTAATCGGTCCCGTCGGCGGGAAGCACGTAAAGGAAATGCACCTGATACATGCCGGGGGCATCGTCGGGGCGGTCGGCGTAGGAACGCTCACCGAGCGGAGCGACGGGAGCAGGCGTGGGCGGTGGAAGCGAGGCGAGGGTTTTATCGGCTGAGACCGCAAAGTATTGTTCCGCGTCTTCCGTCAGGGTGAACTCGCCGATCAAATTCCCGGTCCCGTCATACACGCGCCAAACGTGGGTGCTGTACGAACCGATCGTTTCCGATCCGGATGGAGGCAATTGAGTGAACGATTCTTCGCCGCCATCGAAGTCCACCCATATAACATCGAGCGTTTCAGCAGTTTGGTTGGCGATGGTCAATTGAACTTCTGCAGTACCGTTTCCCGAGCGGACGGCTGGCGCTTCAGTCTCCGCCGGAGCCGGTGCTTGCGTCGGGGGCGCTGACTCTTCCGTTAGGGGAGCGCCGCCTCCCCCGCAGGCGGAAATCAAAAAGACAAAAATGAATAAAACTCGCACAAAAGATCTCGATCGCATGGCACGAACTCCTATCCGATGAATTTGCCCGATTATAGTGGGATTGGTATGGTCTTTACTTCACAACTTTGAAATTAGAATGACCGGGGCAGGAGTAAGAAACCCGATCTGCAAACCGGCATATCAAGGAAGCAGGAGGGACCCGAATCCCTGGCGGACCGAAAATCTCCACCGCAATTAATCCGACGCGACAAAAAGACCTCCTGCAAAAGTCAAATTTTTTACCCTGCCCAAGGCGGAAGTCCCCGGCGGCGGGAGCACTTATGCAAGAGGTCCAATCTAAAACAAAAATATCCGTCAAATGACGGCTGCGTGAAACTCATCCCCCAATGATCGATCAACTCTGTTCGGCCTTGCCGAACAATCCCTGCCTGTCGAAGTACGGCTTCAGGATCAGGTAGCCGCCCAGTACGATCAGAAAGACCGCACCCCCGATGCCTCCGACACCGACGAGTTCGAGAATCCCGCCGATGAGCGACAGGATGCCGAGAAATGTCGTGAAGCCGCTCATGCGAATGCTGCTGAAGTAGCGCGCGGCGTTCAAGCCCAGCAGAATTAAGCCGACGCCGATCGACCACCATCCGCTTTTGACAACGGACTCCGGGACGAACATGAAGCCGCCGAGCATGATGAGGAAAAAGCCCCAGGCGGCAGTCTCCAAATTCTTGTTCAGAGACGCTTTCCGGGGATCGAGCGCGGGTTGAACTTCCGTATTTTCGGTCATGGTCTCTCCTTGTTTTCGATCCGTCGCATGCGGGCGCGGGACTGCCAAGGTTTTCCGCAGCACATCCATAAAGATTGTACAACTCTGCCTGGTGGAATTCAATAAGGCGAATGCATGTAAAGACTGCCTGCAAAAGCCGCGGTTTTATCCTGCTCGAGGCGGCATCCCCACCGCCGGGGACTGCGGCGTGAGCACTTATGCAAGAGGTGTAATGGAAAAAGCCCGACAAGCAAACCGGACTTTCAGTGGAGAGGGAGGCGTTCGACATCGTACCCGAAGGGTAATATCATCCCCTCAATGGGGGCGCTCGGTGGAAATAAAAAGCCCGACTCATCGAGCCGGACTCTTCTGCGGAGAGGGAGGGATTCGACATCGTACCCGAAGGGTAATATCATCCCCTCAACGGGGGCGCTCGGTGGAAATAAAAAGGACTCGACAATATGCCAAGTCCTTTAGCGGAGAGGGAGGGATTCGAACCCTCGGTGGACCGGAGCCCACAACGGTTTTCGAGACCGTCCCATTCAACCACTCTGGCACCTCCCCGAAAGTGTCACGTGTCACGTTTCAGGTGTCAGGTTGTGTCACGTGAGCGAGCGAAATTATACCTGAAAATCTACAGCGGATATTTGTGCGGGCGGAATGTGTGAGGATTGGGGATTAGAGATTAGAGGATTGGAGGATTGGGGAGTGGAGAGTGGAGAGTGGAGGATTGGAGAATTGGAGATTGGAGGATTGGGGGTTGGAGATTGGGGATTTGACCGCCTTGCCCCGGCGCTGTAGGAGGTGCGCTTCGACAGGGTTTCGACCAGTTCGGTGAAAGGCTGGTCGAGGATCTTTTCGCGATGGGTGCTTGACTTGGTGGTTGGGGTCGGTATAATGGTGGAGTGCTAAGTGGTTGTGCTTTTTAGACTGAGGGCTGCCAGTATTTTACACCATTCTCGAGAGTTTCTGTCCATAGGTAGTTATGTTGAGGAGCTCAACCGAGTATCTAGTTAGTTTTCATCTTGCAAAAAGAAAGGTTTCTAAAATGAATATCAACCAGTTTTTGAAAGAAAACATGCAAGTAAAAGAATTGGCAGGCGGTTACGAATACCGCGAACATGCGCCCCGCGTGGTCTGCGCCGATGGCTTCAATATGTCGGTTCAAGTTTCAAGTAGTCACTATTGCACACCACGTATCAATGACGCCGCTTTTTACTCCGAAGTAGAAATCGGTTATCCGAGCGAAGCCGAGCCGCTTATTATGGAGTTTGCCGAGCAAGCAGACCGCCCCACTGATACGGTTTATGGTTACGTTCCTGTTTTTATCGTTGATGAAGTCATTGCAAAACATGGTGGCTTCAAAGTCGAGAATGAAAACTAACAATGCGTGCAGTGGACAAAAGCGGGCTGTGGCGAAATCTGAAAATTATCCAAGCCCTCCCGCTTTTGCCACTAACGCCAGTCCGTTAGGCGGCTCACGAGTAGATAATCACGGGAATGCAAAGGGTCAATTACAGATGTTCGTCATCAATACTATTTTTCAACCCATCTATGGAAAACCGTGTTGGCAAGTTGAGCAAGGGTATGGCTCGTTTCTCACATTTGAGTTTGGACAGCCTTCTCTCCATATCACTGAACCGCACGAAGTTTCCGAACAGGCTGCCGAAAGCGTCAGACGAAATGCTGCTCGACGATTTGTGTATGTTCGGGGCGACTGGCATCTTTGGATCTACATTTGCGATTGGTATATCTTTTTGAATAATCGGGAATTGGCAAATCACGAATCCAATCGGCGTGCTATCAAAAAAGCATTGATTGACATCGATGGGCAGGCACTTACAAAGGTCAGCGTAAATGATTCACTGGTCTCTGTATTTGAATTTGATTTGGGAGGCAGGTTAGAAGTTATTCCAAATCACAAAGATTATGAAAAGAATGTCGATCTCTGGTTACTGTATGAGCCATCGGGTAAGGTCTTTACGTTGCGAGCGGATGGGAAATACCATCACATGCTTGGTACTACTCCGCCTGAGAGCTATAAATGGAAACCCTTGAGAGTCTCGAAACCGAAGAAGATTGTAAAATAAAACCGCCGCCTAACATAGCGTGCACCCGACGCTGGGGACTCTGTGCGTTTTCAAGCGTTTGTCCACGCCTCAGCCGTTTCCACATCGGACGGCGTTCCACCGTCCACCCCAGCGCGGGTAACGCCAACCGTTAGGTGGCTACTTGCTAGGACAATAAACAAAAGAGAGTTATGTTGCGCATTTTACGTCATTCACTCAAGTTGCTAGGCGATATCTTTCAAAGTGTCCAATACAACGGATTCTTAGCTGCAATCATAGCTGCCGCAGGTCTTGTTTTGCCTTTCTTTTCAAAAGCAGAAATGGCTAACATACCTGGCGCTCAATTAGATACAGCATTGCACATCATTGAATACATCAGCTTGGTTTTTGTTTTTATTTTTTTGATTGTTATTCTCGTTCAGTTTTTTGGAGCATTTTGTATTTGGCTAAGTCAGCAAGTTCCAGAAAGTATTGATATCCTGCCAGCGCATACTCATGACATCGAATCCGTATTTGACGAGAATTTAAGAAAAGAAATTGAATTTAACTATGCTAGCCTAAGAATAATTAATCGCGAATATGAGGAACTTACTGAATGTTATGCGGTATTAAGGGCAATATATGTTCGCGATTCTGAAATGGGTTTTGTTGACTTAACATCGTGGTTTTTTGAACGTATTAGCAATAAGAGGCTCCGATGGAAAAACAACAATAACTGCGAAATTAAAATTGGACCTAGAACAGGATTAGAGACATTACGAGTATACAGATTGGGTATTGATTTTGATGACCATTCTTGCGCTGTCCAAGATTTCAATATCTGCGACAAAAAATATAAAAGCATGAAAAATGGAAATACAGAATTCTTTGTCGTAATTGAAATATATGGAAAACTAAGCAATAAAGATATAAAGCCAAAAAAATTCTATGGGCATATCAAGATTGAATTTGAGAAGACAAATGATGGAGCTTCTTACGGTTTGGATATTTGGAAGGTAGATAGAAGGCTTGAAAAAAGTTTACGTGCAAAACTTACCGCCACCTAACAAA
This sequence comes from Anaerolineales bacterium, assembly GCA_015075725.1. Taxonomy (NCBI): domain Bacteria; kingdom Bacillati; phylum Chloroflexota; class Anaerolineae; order Anaerolineales; species Anaerolineales bacterium. The sequence goes on from JABTTV010000001.1 coordinate 4,734,578, forward strand.
GCGTGCAGCAACTGTCTTGAAAGTCAAGAGCAAAACCACCATTAAAGGGAAGACCAGTCCGTCTCAGACTATGACCCTCTGCCTGAACGGGACCTGATCTCGCATCATCGCGTTCAAGATCGTTAGAAACTTCCGCATACACGCGGTCAGCGCCACCTTCTTCTCCTTGCCGCGCTTCAACAGATTCTCGTACTGCACCTTGATCGTAGGATTGTAACGACACGCCACCAGGGTCGCCATGTATAAGACACTGCGCACATCTGCCCGTCCTCCCTTGGTCTTGCGATAGCCTCGTTTCCTGCCGCTGTCGTGGTTCATCGGCGCCACTCCCACCAGCGCCGCAATCTTCTTCCGGTCCATCTTTCCCAACTCCGGCAGGGTCCGCCAGAATGTAGCTGTGGCGACTGGTCCCACGCCCGGTGCGCTCGCCAATATCCTGCGTCCCACCTGCCACTTTTCCTGCCCTGCAATAAACACACCGATCTGATCCTCCTCCACATCCTTCTTCTCTGACTGTATGCAATGGATGATCCGCTCCACCGAAGCCTGCAAACTGGGCTGGATCGTCCGCAACCGGTTCTTTTCTGCCTTTATCATCTCCTCCAATTGCCTGCGTCTGACCAACAGCCCGCTCAATTCCCGTTCCTTCTCATCTTTCCCTCGTACAACCTCGGTTTCACCCGCTCTCCAAATACAGCCGGGATCTGGGCATCCAGCTTGTCCGTCTTCGCCAGCAGACCGCACGCGCGCGCGAATTGCCTCACCCGGGATGGGTTCACCACTGCGACCGCCAAGCCTTTCCGAAATAAGCCTGCCACCACCGCCCGCTGGTAGCCGCCCGTGGCTTCCACGACGATCCGTTCGGGCTCGAGGGCTTTCATATCCCGGATGAGTCCGGCTATCCCTTTTTCATCGTTCCCTGTCTGGCTGGCTTTGGTCTCCCCCAGTACCGCAATATCCAACCTGTCTTTCGACACATCGATCCCTACGTACTTTCCACTACTTGTTGCCATTTCTTCCTCCTCTCCGTATAATGGAGTTGAGCCCACGCTAGTATTCGGTCTCTGACGACCTTTCAACTGTTCGGGCTCACCTGACGATAGGACATGGCGATCATGCTGCACGACGGTCTCCAACGACCTCCTGACGGTCGATCTGCCATGTCCTGCTTAAAGATACTACCTGACGCTGGGGATTCTGCGCACATCTCAAGCAGTTTTCTGCGCCTTATCATTTTTCTGGTTGGACGGCTTCGCCGTCCCCGCCCCAGCGCAGGTAACGCAAACCGTTGGCAAGAACTTGCTTTCAATCTTTAGGTCTGTTTTTCAAAAATAATTTACGTTTCAAATTGGCGTTTTGAGTCTTGCAAATCAGGGTTTTGGTTTTAGCAAAGTTTCGGGTTCGCAAAAGTCAGCATTTTTAGCAATGGTATTTTTCCAAATATTTGTTTCTCAAAAATGGGTTCAGGTTTTTGGTTCAAAAAGTTTCGCGTCAAATTGGCTCAGGTTTCTAAAATTGGTTTTGTAGTTTTACGTCAGGTTTTTGCAAGCAAGCGGTTTCATTTTGCAAATTCCGTTTTTTCTGGCTTGCGTTTTGTTTGGTCAAGTCAGGTTTCTGAAATCGGCTACATTTCTTTAGCAAAAGTTTTAGCAAGTTTGGTTCGGGCTTTTTCGCCAGGTTCCTTTTTCAGGCAATTTTGTTTTTCGGCAAAGTCAGTTTTTAGCAAAGGTTTCAGCAAGTTCTTTACTCTACGTTTTGGTAAGTCAGTCATGTTCTCCAAAATCAAAGTCGGGCTTGTAAAAAATTAAGTGGCGTGTAAAATCAAGTCAGTGAAAGGCGTGGTTTGGGTTTTTAGGTTGTGTGTCCTCTAGCCCCAGTTCTTGCCAACAAAGCGTGCAGCAACTGTCTTGAAAGTCAAGAGCAAAACCACCATTAAAGGGAAGACCAGTCCGTCTCAGACTATGACCCTCTGCCTGAACGGGACCTGATCTCGCATCATCGCGTTCAAGATCGTTAGAAACTTCCGCATACACGCGGTCAGCGCCACCTTCTTCTCCTTGCCGCGCTTCAACAGATTCTCGTACTGCACCTTGATCGTAGGATTGTAACGACACGCCACCAGGGTCGCCATGTATAAGACACTGCGCACATCTGCCCGTCCTCCCTTGGTCTTGCGATAGCCTCGTTTCCTGCCGCTGTCGTGGTTCATCGGCGCCACTCCCACCAGCGCCGCAATCTTCTTCCGGTCCATCTTTCCCAACTCCGGCAGGGTCCGCCAGGGATGTAGCTGTGGCGACCGGTCCCACGCCCGGTGCGCTCGCCAATATCCTGCGTCCCACCTGCCACTTTTTTCCTGCCCTGCAATAAACACACCGATCTGATCCTCCACATCCTTCTTCTCTGACTGTATGCAATGGATGATCCGCTCCACCGAAGCCTGCAAACTGGGCTGGATCGTCCGCAACCGGTTCTTTTCTGCCTTTATCATCTCCTCCAATTGCCTGCGTCTGACCAACAGCCCGCTCAATTCCCGTTCCTTCTCATCTTTCCCTCGTACAACCTCGGTTTCACCTGCTCTCCAAATACAGCCGGGATCTGGGCATCCAGCTTGTCCGTCTTCGCCAGCAGACCGCACGCGCGCGCGAATTGCCTCACCCGGGATGGGTTCACCACTGCGACCGCCAAGCCTTTCCGAAATAAGCCTGCCACCACCGCCCGCTGGTAGCCGCCCGTGGCTTCCACGACGATCCGTTCGGGCTCGAGGGCTTTCATATCCCGGATGAGTCCGGCTATCCCTTTTTCATCGTTCCCTGTCTGGCTGGCTTTGGTCTCCCCCAGTACCGCAATATCCAACCTGTCTTTCGACACATCGATCCCTACGTACTTTCCACTACTTGTTGCCATTTCTTCCTCCTCTCCGTATAATGGAGTTGAGCCCACGCTAGTATTCGGTCTCTGACGACCTTTCAACTGTTCGGGCTCACCTGACGATAGGACATGGCGATCATGCTGCACGACGGTCTCCAACGACCTCCTGACGGTCGATCTGCCATGTCCTGCTTAAAGATACTACCTGACGCTGGGGATTCTGCGCACATCTCAAGCAGTTTCCTACGCCTTATCATTTTTCTGGTTGGACGGCTTCGCCGTCCCCGCCCCAGCGCAGGTAACGCAAACCGTTAGCCCGCCCAAACGTTGCGATGGAAATAGACACAACAAATGCCAAAAGAAATCAAGCTGGTTGCAGATAACATGGGAATATTGACATCAATTATTTGGATTAGCCTTCAAGATGATGGCTCCATTTCAATTGGAATGTCAGATCGAACTTTTTTAGTCCCCGGATTCACAAGCCGAATAGAGATTGATGGCGCAGTTCACCAAAATCATGTTCACTTTGAAGGTAAACTCAAGAAGAAAGCTATTACAAATCCTCATTTTACTTTTCACCCTCCCATGTATGTCCATTTGCGAGCAAATAATGAGGAAGAACTTTTTGCTGGTGTCTTGGGAGTAGATTTTATTGTTGAGGCAGAAGGGTGCATGCCTTGGATTCGTTTTGTGTCTAGTCCCATCAAAGAATTGAAACCTTTTATCAAAGTTAGAGATGATAAAGACATTGAAATAGTAAGGCTTCTCATTCCGTCAAATGAGATTTCATTGGGTATTGGCGTTGATTTTGTCAGTAATCAAGTATCGCAAGCTGAAAATATGCCTAATAAGGATTACTTCATAAGCTGGCATGGAAGAACATTACATGTTTTTGCGCAGGTATTTTCCGCGCAGAAATCGACGGTACAATGGAATCACGATTCTTGACTAATATTTGCCATCCTGTCAAAAAGCGGGCTAACACCGCGTGCAGCCGACTTGGGGTACGCGCCGCGTTATTTGGACATTTTTCTCGGCTGGAAGTTTTTCCGTTTCGGCGGCGAGTCCACACTCCCACCCCAAGCGGCTAACGCCAGCCGTTGGGCGCTTGGTCTGCAAAACCTATGAAAGATAAAATATGAAATCATGGATTATTGCATGGGATTGGACGGGAGATTATGCGGCTATTGCTGATAAAGTGGTTGGCGTTTTAGATTCTCGGAAATCCGTAAAGCATGTTGCAGAAATTGTCGAATTCTTATACGCACAATTCAATTCAAACTTAACAGAGTTATTTGCATATTCCAGAAGCCGCAAAAAGAATCCTTATCGAGCAGAAATAGATTTCAATAGCCGCATCCGTTGTGGCGGTAATCCTTCTTTAACTGCTGAAATCGTAGAAAATGTAAAAATTGTTACAGACCCCAGTACAGGTATTGAAACTATTTCATGGATAACTTTGCCTGTATATGCTCCCGATAAAGAAAAAGGGCTAAAACTTATTGGTGAACCACGAAAAGATGGGTTTACAAGATTAATTACAGGCACAATCTCACAGGAAGAAATTTGGGATCGTTCTTTAGGTCGCTTCAAAGATAAGTTTCATTCAAAACCAGAATAGTTTCATTTTTACAGCAAAAGCATAGTTTTGTTTCAAGAAGGATTTGAAAGTTTGGGATTGGACAAAATCGGAATGCGTTATAAAATATTTCAAGTTGGCTATGGTTTTGGTTTTTAGGTTATGAGTCTTGCGTCCATTCAGCGCCCAACAAAGCGTGCAGCAACTGTCTTGAAAGTCAAGAGCAAAACCACCATTAAAGGGAAGACCAGTCCGTCTCAGACTATGACCCTCTGCCTGAACGGGACCTGATCTCGCATCATCGCGTTCAAGATCGTTAGAAACTTCCGCATACACGCGGTCAGCGCCACCTTCTTCTCCTTGCCGCGCTTCAACAGATTCTCGTACTGCACCTTGATCGTAGGATTGTAACGACACGCCACCAGGGTCGCCATGTATAAGACACTGCGCACATCTGCCCGTCCTCCCTTGGTCTTGCGATAGCCGCGCTTCCTGCCGCTGTCGTGGTTCATCGGCGCCACTCCCACCAGCGCCGCAATCTTCTTCCGGTCCATCTTTCCCAACTCCGGCAGGTCCGCCAAGAATGTAGCTGTGGCGACCGGTCCCACGCCCGGTGCGCTCGCCAATATCCTGCGCCCCACCTGCCACTCTTCCTGCCCTGCAATAAACACACCGATCTGATCCTCCACATCCTTCTTCTCTGACTGTATGCAATGGATGATCCGCTCCACCGAAGCCTGCAAACTGGGCTGGATCGTCCGCAACCGGTTCTTTTCTGCCTTTATCATCTCCTCCAATTGCCTGCGTCTGACCAACAGCCCGCTCAATTCCCGTTCCTTCTCATCTTTCCCCTCGTACAACCTCGGTTTCACCCGCTCTCCAAATACAGCCAGGATCTGGGCATCCAGCTTGTCCGTCTTCGCCAGCAGACCGCACGCGCGCGCGAATTGCCTCACCCGGGATGGGTTCACCACTGCGACCGCCAAGCCTTTCCGAAATAAGCCTGCCACCACCGCCCGCTGGTAGCCGCCCGTGGCTTCCACGACGATCCGTTCGGGCTCGAGGGCTTTCATATCCCGGATGAGTCCGGCTATCCCTTTTTCATCGTTCCCTGTCTGGCTGGCTTTGGTCTCCCCCAGTACCGCAATATCCAACCTGTCTTTCGACACATCGATCCCTACGTACTTTCCACTACTTGTTGCCATTTCTTCCTCCTCTCCGTATAATGGAGTTGAGCCCACGCTAGTATTCGGTCTCTGACGACCTTTCAACTGTTCGGGCTCACCTGACGATAGGACATGGCGATCATGCTGCACGACGGTCTCCAACGACCTCCTGACGGTCGATCTGCCATGTCCTGCTTAAAGATACTACCTGACGCTGGGGATTCTGCGCACATCCCAAGCAGTTTCACACGCCTTATCATTTTTCTGGCTGGACGGCTCCGCCGTCCCCGCCCCAGCGCAGGTAACGCAAACCGTTGGCTTGCCCTTGCAGATATAATCAGGATTAAAAATCAAGGATAAATACCCATGAGACTCCCTGGTCATATCGCTGGTGCTTGGATTACATCAAAATTTGTTATAGATAATTTAGACATACCTTCATCCCAAGAGCGAAATAGTTTATCTCTATTCAGTGCTGTGGCTGGATCAATGCCTGATTGGGATTATTTATGGTACATGGTTAGAAAAAAAGGGATTAAATACGACAGCGATTTTCGCCACCACACTTGGATTACTCATACATTTCCTTTTTACTGGATGATTTCAGGATTAATTTATTTCTTTGGAATTTTATTTAAAAAACCATCTCTTAAGAATCAAGCCATTGTTTTTGGAGTTGCCACATCAACACATTTAGCGCAAGACATGATTGGTAGCGGTGATGGAATTATGGCACTATATCCATTTTCAAAGAATATGTATGGAGTTGGGCTTTCTGGACTTCATGGTAAAGAATGGAATGACAATTACGTTAAGAGTCCTTATTACTTAATAGAAATCGGTTTAGTTGTCGTTGCTTGCACCACTTTTATTTTCAGCCTATTCCGAAAGAGAAAATAATTATGTTCCCTCAAATATTCACGGAATCTGTACTTTGGGCAAGTAGAATTATTTATGGATTCCTTGTTGTTTATTATTTGGGAATGCTTCTTTTAGCAAACGTATTGATAATCAGACAATTAATAGTCCGTTTACTGATTAAGATTCTACACAAATCTTCCAAGCAGTTAGCAGAAGCGACCATCAAAAAGAAAGCATCACTGGGGGAAGTTTTTCGGAAAAGTTTACTGCTAAATGATATTCTGGCTGTATCCTCAATCTTTTTAGGTTTTGTCCTTGTTACATTAATTTCATTCCCAAAGCCTGAATATAAATCAATATCAATCGCGTTAATCGTTAGCGTTATACCCTATATCTGGGGTTTCAAACGTTCAACTGGTGTCGGAGTAAATAGCGGGACAATTGGAGCAATGTTTGGTTTATTCTGGCTTGCTTACAAACAATCCCCAATAGTTTTATGGGAACAAACGCCGTATTTTTTGGCATTAAATATCATTGCTAACCTCAGCGGATGGATTGGCGGTTTTGTTGGTCTAGGTCAAATACGAGAGTCTGCATCAGTCAGTTTGTTTGAATTTTCTTTTGAAAAAGAAACTCATCAAATCCCCGACCTAATTGAAAAAATAAAAAAGTCGATTGGCTCAGTATTTATCGCCAAGACCAATGGCGAATTTGTAAAACAAACTAAACAGCCAGAAATGACTCTTGCCCATCTTACATCTACAGATTCCTATTCATTTATTTCTTTGAGAAATGAAATGGAATGGCGAAAAGGGTATCGCCCGCAGGTGATGGCTCTTAAATGGTTGTTTGAAAAAGGGCTAAACATTTACTCAATAAATCAAATCATCGATAATGTTTTCAATGTTTGGCGCTATACCACTTCAAGGGCTATACTCTTAATATCGCACGACTTGCTTTTTTCTTCTGGCGCAAAAAGCCGAGATAATTCCGTGCAGTTATTTGTAATGTCATACAAGGAAACTCCAAGCATAATATGGACAGAAAATGATGTTGAGATACTTTCCAATGATATTTATCAGAGACTATTGAAGGACGCAAAAAAGTACGCATGGAAAATTAAGAACTCAAATTTCTTTACTTTACAAAGATGGGCATCGCAAGCCACACTGGAACAATACTCCAAAAACACTCTTGCCTCAAATAACCCAATGGAGTTTGTAAAAAATAAAAACTTATCAAATATTGGCTATTTTCCAAAAAGCCTACATGATGAATTTTCGTCCATGACAACATTTTTCGATAAAATTCGTGGACGAACTGCTACTTTTGTTACGTTTCTAATTGCTCAAGTTTTTGTTGCGTTATTGATTAACTGGCTCAATGCAGGAGTAAACATGTTAATCCAAAGTGGTGCTACCCCATAAAAGGCAAGCC